>JBCCSU010000044.1:0-22596 GCA_039199635.1 Bacteroidota bacterium
CTTTGAATTATATAGAAAGCGCAATAGTAAACTTTGCCAATTGGATCTGGGGAATTCCACTTTTGATACTATTGATGGGTGGTGGTCTCTTTTTTGTGATCTACTCACGATTCGTTCCCTTCAAATACTTTCTTCATGCCATTGATGTGTTAAGGGGTAAGTATGATGATCCTGAAGAAAAAGGGCAGATTAATCATTACCAAGCGCTTTCTACTCAGCTTGCCTCTACCGTAGGAATGGGAAATATCAGCGGTGTGGCAGTAGCCATCGTAACGGGAGGTCCGGGTGCCATATTTTGGATGTGGATCAGTGCTATTGTGGGCATTGCTACCAAGTATTTCACCAGTACGCTCGCTATTATGTATCGGTCTAAAGGAGAAAACGATAAGATCTATGGCGGACCTATGTATGTTATCAAAAATGGCCTTAATAAAAATTGGCGACCACTGGCTTATCTTTTTTGCATAGCGGGAACGATAGGTTGTTTGCCAATTTTCCAGGCTAACCAACTGACCCAGGTGGTTCGAGACGTTTTGGTGGTACCTAATGGCATCACTGCTACTCCTATTAGTTTTTGGGGTGGAACTATAGCGTCTACCGATCTTTACACTGGCTTAATTTTAACTGTGATCGTTTCGGCAGTAATTTTCGGTGGACTGAAACGAATAGCGGGTGTAGCTAGCCAGACTGTACCTATCATGGTGGTACTGTACTTTATTATGGTAACTATTATTTTATTGAGCAATATTTCGGAGATACCCGAAATGCTGGGGCTGATCATTAAAGATGCCTTTACCGGAAACGCAGTGCTTGGTGGTTCATTAGGTGCTATCATAATTGCGGGAGCCAGAAGAGCAGCTTTTTCAAATGAGGCCGGTATTGGTACGGCTCCTATTGCCCATGGCGCGGCTAAAACTGATGAACCTGTACGAGAAGGATTGGTAGCTATGCTCGGTCCTTTCATTGATACCATTATTGTTTGCACACTTACCGCGCTAACTATTATCTCTACAGGTCAGTGGGAAAAACGAATTGATGATAACAGGCATCCTAATATTATCTTTCAGCATATGTCGGCGGAAGGTGCGGAAGAAATTATCATTCAAGCTAAAGAGCAGGAAGATAACCAGCCGTTGGTTTCTTCCTGGCAAGGCGAGCCTCTTGAGTATACATTAGAGCAGCAGTCGGACAGCATAATTGTAAATTTAAAAGGGGCCAAAAAAGAAGTAACAGCGCTAAATCTCATAGAAAATATTCCTATTACCATAAGTGCTGATATTAATGATGATGCTACCAGAATCGTCATTCATGAGAATCAAAGCCAGGGTGTTACTGTGACCGCCAAGGCTTTTGAAGCCTCGTTTCCTGGTTTTGGAAGCTACTTACTCCTTATATGTATACTTTTCTTTGCAGTTACTTCACTTTTTAGTTACTCATGGTACGGCAGCAGGTGTCTTGGGTTTATGATTGGTGAAGAGAAAGCTCACTACTATAATTTCTTTTACGTAGCTACTATCGTGGTGGGCGCAACCTCTTCATTGGCATCTATTATAAGTTTAATTGACGGGGCTTTTGCCGTAATGGCTATTCCTACCGTACTCTCTACTATCCTGTTAGCGCCTAAAGTATGGGAAGCCACCAGAGAATACTCCATCCGATTTAGGAAATAGAATAATTCAACGATGTATTCATGTAATCACTATTTTTTTCTAATTTGACGTAACGTTTGGTTTTATGAAGCACTCATTTTTTATTTTTTTAGCAGCATTGTTCATGTCTTCGGTTAGTTACGGACAGGGATGTAGCGATGCCGGTTTTTGTTCAATGGGTGCCATGCGCCCCAGTCAAGTTTATAATAAAAAAATCAACTTCAAATTAAGAGAAATAGAAGTTGGCTATTACAAGGGGGAAACTCATGTAACAGCCACTATCAACGCAGCTACACTTGATTTTACTTTTGGGATCAATGATAATATGTCCATGCATGTCAAGCTACCTTACATGTGGGTAAATGGCTCCTTAGGTGAAACCTCTGACCTAGGAGATATATCTTTAAGCTTAACTCGAAATTTAAAAACAGAAGAGAATTATCACATTAACGGTACTTTAGGAGTGAAAATTCCAACTAACAATGCTGATCTGGACGGAGCAAATAGAGATTTTACCACGGGCAATATAAGGGCTGACTTACCGATGTATTATCAAACCAGTCTAGGGAGTTTTGATCTGATTGGAGGCGCAGCTTATATCAGCAAAGATTGGATGTTTTCTACCGGTATTCAAGTAGCGCTTACTGAGAATGAAAATGATTTTAGATGGGGCCAATGGGAAAATTATCCAGATCTCAACAGAAACCCTGAGCGAGAGGATGCGCCTAACTATGTAACTGACTATGATCTGGCCAATGATCTCAAGCGTGGGACTGATATAATGCTCAGAGTAGAGCGAGCCTTCCATTTTTCTAAATGGGACTTTAGGGTGGGTTTACTCCCCATTTTCAGGATCACTAAAGATGAAGTTTTAGATGTTAGGCCTAGTTCAGATACTTTCGGAGAACGTATAAAAGTGGATAACACTACAGGACTGGCCTTAACAGCCATTGGAAATGTAGCCTATCACTTCAGTACAAGACAAAGCGCTAAGTTACTTTATGGTCTAAAGATCACCGATCGGGATATAAATCCGGATGGATTGACCCGAGATAATGTAGTTTCGCTTTCCTACGTATACAGGTTTTGAAAATCACCTGCTGCCTTTTATCGTTACTGCTTATTATTTTCAGGGTCCAGGCGCAGGACTGTACCAGACTGGAGGAAGAACTTAACAAAGGTAATTTTGCTAGTGCCTTTGAAATAGCTGAAAAGCTAGGTAAAGTTGAAAGTGCTCACTGTACTAACCTTCAAGGTCAAGCCCACTTGCAAAAGGGTGATTTTGATCAAGCGCTGGCACTATTTAAACGAGCCGAATCTCAAAGCCAGGAAAATTCCCAAGAAAAGGCAAACAGCTTAAATAATATAGCATTAACGCTTCAAAGCACCGGAAATAACCGAGAAGCTATCACTTATTTACAAAGAGCATATGATATCCGAAAATCATTGTTTCCCGGTAAATCGGAGGAAATAGCTGCTTCTCTTAACGACTTAGGTTTTGTCTATGCTTCTACAGATGTAGACATTGCACTCTCTAACTACGAAAAGTCACTTGCCATTTATAGGTCTTTGTTAGGGAGTAAAAACCAGAAAGTAGCTCAAAGCTTACTGAATACAGCTGTTATTTATCTACAAGAGGGCTTTTATGGTGAGGCTGTCAATAACCTTAATGAAGCCCTAGAAATATGGCAAGAACTATACTCTGAAGGTCATCCTAATGAAGGTATCATTTATTATTACCTGGCAGAATCAAGCAAAGCTACTAACCAGGGCAAAGCTGAGTTAGAGTATTTGCAGTTGGCCAGGGATATCTACTTAAAACATTACGGAGCCAAGCACCCAGAGACCGCTTTTATTCTAACCCGTATCGGTAATTATTACAACGGACAGGGTGACTTTAAAAAGGCGCTAAACATTTATCAGGAGGCCCTTATTGCGAACACCCCAGATTGGAATAACAAGGATTTAGATGAAAACCCTCCTACTCACTATTATTTCAAAGCTACGACCCAATTAACCACACTCTACTTTAAAGCGCAGGCATTTCGAGATCAATATTATGTTAAAACACGAAAATTTGCTGACCTCAAAATGAGTCTAAAAACTCTGCATAGCTGCGATAGCTTGATCGATAACATCAGACAGTTGCGACTAAGTGAGGCAGATAAACTTGAATTGGGGCAATCTTCTTCATTGGTGTATGAGATGGGCGTATTGCTTTGTGAAGAAATCACTGAAGTAGTCACCAAAAAGAACCAGTACCATAAGCAAGCCCTCTATTTCGCTGAAAAAAGTAAATCAGCGGTATTACTCGAAGCTATATCCGATGCTTCAGCAAAATCCTTTGCCAACATTCCGAAACAAGCAACCGATAAAGAACAAGAATTAAAAACAGAGATTACCTTTTGGGAACAGCAACTCTCCAAAGAAACGGGGAAAAGAGAACAGATTAGAGCCACCTTGTTTGAGCTGAATAAAGAATATGACGCGTTCGTTTCGAATTTAGAACAGCAGTATCCTGCATATTATAATTTGAAGTATAATGTTAGCATGCCTGATCTGGAACAGGTTCAAAGCACAATTGACAATCAAACGTTGATAATCAGTTACTTCATTGCTGAAAGTGAGAACAGATTACTGATTTTCAAAATCACTAAGGATGATCTTAGCGTTGAAAACAAAAGCATAGATAAAAATCTCAGTCGATATATTAGTGGTTTGAAAAATAGCCTCTATTTCCAGGTGGACGATATTTATCAATTCACCGCAACGGAATTATACGCTCTGCTGATCCCAAAAAAAATTGGTAAATCAATAGATAAGTTGATCATAATACCTTCCGGAAGGTTGGGTACCTTACCTTTTGAGGTACTACTTAAATCCAGCTCTAAGCAAAATAACTATCCATCGTACCCCTTTTTAGTTAAAAACTTTGACATAAGTTACCAATATGCTTTAGCACTGTATTACCAAACCTTAAAAAAACCAGAAACAACGAATTATACTGCTCTACTTTGTGCACCGGTTATTTTTGAGACACTGCCAAATCTACCGGCCAGCAAAATAGAGGTAGATAGTTTAAAGCATGTTTTTACCAAAAAATCGATTAGTGCCAAGACCATGCTAATGGATGAGGCAAATGAAAGTGATGTAAAAAAGGGTGGGCTGTCTAATTATAATTATTTACATTTTGCAACGCATGGAGTAGTAGATGGCCTCTTCCCAGAAAGATCTAGAATCTATCTCGGTGCCAGTCAAAATGACGATGGTGAGTTGTATTCGTCAGAAATTTATAATCTTAATCTCAACGCATCACTGGTAACACTTTCAGCCTGTGAGACGGGTCTTGGAAAGCTATCTAAAGGCGAGGGTATCATTGGTCTGAGCAGAGCATTGATTTACGCTGGCGCTCAAAATGTAGTGGTTTCTTTATGGAATGTATCCGACAATTCAACTGCAGAATTGATGAAATATTTTTACAAAGAAATTAACAACAATAATTATGGAGCAGCGTTACGGTCTGCTAAGCTCAAAATGATCAATACTGATCAATATTCTAATCCATTTTACTGGGCTCCCTTTATTTTGATTGGTGATTAAGGCTTGCCTGAAAATACCCGTTGGATGGACGGTTGTTCTATTCTATTGGGTAAGTTGAGAAACTGAGCTTAAAGTCTCAAAAAATGGATTGTATTAAAATCTTCAAGAAGATACCGTAATTCTTTATTTGACCTTTTCCATTATTTATCTGAAAGAACTCTCGGTCTTTCATTCGAAAACTAATAGGGTGAGCTAAAAAAGTTAATCGATTGATGATTTTTTTAGCATCAATTAACTTTTTCAAGGATATCCTAGAAAATGAGCTGCCGGTAAGTGAGATTACCAACAGATCAGATTCATTAAAAAATTCAATTTGAGTACCCTTTTCACTAACTAAGAATAAAGAAGCATTGATAGCTATCTTATTCACTTAGCTTCAGCGGTGGTAATGCTCAACTTACCGTTTAAGGTCCACTCTGTTTTTTCATCAGAACCTACCTTTTTAGGAACGCCTATTTTGAAATCATCAAAATCATAATTGATTTGAGCATTTCTACCAGTGAGTTTATCATAAAGGCCTATGGCCAAATCAGGCCAGCTTTGCGTATCTTTTTCCATAATTGTTTTTTAAAAGTAACCGTTCACACAGTCAATTGTTCGAAAAAATAAGCTCGATACTTCGTTTGAAATACCCATGCTTTAAGTAATCCGAATATTCTCTAATTATCTTCTTACATCAGATATGGATTGGAATAAGGTCCCAGCTCGTCTGGCTGTTATAAAAAATGAAACCACTTTTAATCTTAAGCGGAGATCCAATATTATTGGTATACAACTGTCCGGTACCCAACCCTTGATGTCCAGCGGCTTTTGTATAAGATGCGAACTGACTGATTGAATTTAAGCCAATATTTGATTCTAAAGCAGAAGTCAACCACCATCCTATATTCAGGTTTTCTGCTATTTCTATCCATTCTAGCGATGATCTTATGCCGCCTATTAAAGTGGGTTTTAGTATTATGTATTGGGGTTTGATAGTTTCCAACAGCTTCTTTTTTTCCATATAATCATGGATGCCGATAAGCTCTTCGTCAAGTGCGATTGGAACGGGAGTTTTAGCGCAAAGTACTTTCATCCTCTCTATTTGGCCGGGTTGAATAGGTTGTTCGATAGAGTGCAGTTTAAACTCACTCAGCCGCGTAAGCTTGTCCAGCGCCTCTTCAGGTTTAAAAGCTCCGTTAGCATCTACTCTAAGTATGATGTCTTTCTGGTAATACTTTCTTCTGATAAAATCCAGAATATCACATTCCTTTTCAAAGTTTAAGGACCCGATCTTCATTTTTACACAGTCAAAATCGTTGGCCACTTTATCTGATACCTGTAGAAGCATCGAATCTGTATGCCCCATCCAGATCAAGCCATTAATAGGGATCTTTTCTTCAGAACTAAAAAAAGGAGTAGCAAATATCAAATGCTTACCTCCGTTCAAAAGATCTAATAAGGCTGTTTCCAAGGCAAACGCCACCGAAGGTAGGTCTTCCGGAACCAAGGTTTTGACTAAACTCAAGACCTCTTCTTGGGTGGAAGGCGGATCATTCTCTTCCAATACCCGGAGTACCTCCCGGAGTCTGGGTTCAAAATCCTCAATATCATCTATACTTAGTTTTTTAAGAGGTCCGGCTTCACCCAAGCCGTAGATGGCAGGGTTTTTATTATCCCAAACTTTAATGAACCAGGTGTCTTTTTGCGTGAGAACACCTCTCGAAGTACCAGCTTCAAATTTAAAGTCCAGTACATACTTTTGAAAGGCAGATTGAAGCATGGCCAAATATAACCTGAGATACCATCACTTCCCACAGAGCCGTTATATTTGCCTACTTAAATTGAAAGACGTGAATTTTGATCTTGATCTCAAGCAATTTTGGTATAACCTACCCGAAGAAAGAATAGCTAAGCATCCTTTGGAAAATAGAAGTGACTCACAACTATTACTTTTCACTGAAGGCGGAGATATTAAAAAGGATGTATTTAAAAATTTAGATCACCACCTTTCACCCAAAAGCACGCTCTTTTTTAATAACACCCGCGTAATTCCTGCAAGGCTTCACTTGTATAAGGAAACAGGTGCCCATATTGAGGTATTTTTGTTAGAACCTTATGCTCCTACCACAGATGTAGCAAGCGCCATGCTAGTAGAAGATCAGTGTATTTGGAAATGTATGGTGGGCAACTATAAAAAATGGAAAGATGGCCAAGTGATCTGCCTTGACATTGGCGACAATATTACGCTTAAGGCACAAATTTTTGATAGGGGAAATCAGCACATACAGTTCAGTTGGAATGGTCACTCAGCTTTTGTGGATGTACTGCAGAAGGCGGGAAAAATACCACTCCCTCCCTACATTAAACGAGAGCTAAATGATAGTGATAAGGAAAGGTATCAGACCGTGTACAGCAGACAAAGAGGAGCAGTAGCCGCGCCCACCGCCGGACTACATTTTGATGATCACGTATTACAAAAACTGACAGAAAAGCAAATCAAAACCAGCTATCTCACCTTGCATGTGAGTGCAGGCACCTTTCAACCGATTAAAGTCGATGATGTGGTAGAGCATCCGATGCATCACGAACAAGTAGAAATAACCAAAGAAAACGTTGAGTATATACTGAAAAGCGATCAGATAATTTCAGTAGGTACCACGTCTATGCGTACCCTTGAGAGTTTGTACTGGTATGGAGTCGATCTGATTAAAGATCAACAGAAGCTATTTGATGTAAAGAAATTGAGACCCTACCAAAGTGAAGGCCCGTTACCCTCCAAAAAAGAAGTTTGTCAGGCCATTCTACATTACATGGAGGAAGAAAGCTTGGATAAAATAAGCGGTTCGACTGAAATATTCATTCTACCCGGTTATCCATTCAAAATCTGTGACGGCCTGATCACTAACTTTCATCTTCCAGGTTCCACACTCATTCTGCTGGTTGCAGCCTTTATTGGGGAAGACTGGAAAAAAGTTTATGATTATGCACTTAAGGAAGATTTTCGCTTTTTAAGCTACGGAGATAGCAGTTTACTGATGCGAAAAATACCTTAAGACCTACTGAGCATTCAGATCTACCAACTTTATCTCCACCCTTCTACTTTCTTCAGCTGATGATTTTTCGTCTTTCGTAGCCCCATATCCCCTTGCTATAATTCGTCTCCTAACAATTTGTCCCTTTTGATTAATGTAATCTAAAACAGAAATAGCGCGCTTATTAGACAGCTCTCTGTTCACCTCTTCATCCCCCTCAGAAGAGGCATACCCCGAAATTTGAACTCCTATTTGTTCATTAGATTTAAGTGTAGTGATAATCTGATCCAGTTTGGTATTATAGTCAGTTTTTAATTCGCTTTTGCCTACCTCAAAGTAAACCTTAACTAATCCCCTAAGGAGTTCTGAATTCACTTTTGGCTGGCTAGATTTCCCTTTTTGCTTTTTAGCCTCCTCCGTTACATACATTGTGGGTAATGAGAGTATCGTTTTACCGTCAATTATCTTTTTTTCAAACTTATCTTCATCACTTTCATCGTAATAATAAACTCGTGTGGCTTCCTCCAAATTTCCGGATTCTGTAAAAGATACATCGTTGATTGGATTGGTTTTATAAATGATCTTAGTAAGATAATCTATTCCTTTTTGATCTCCCGCAGCTATTAAATCGTTCATAAGTTCGTAAACATCTATGCTATCACTTTTTACCAAAGCAGCTTCATGTGTTTCTCTCATATCGGTTACAGCATCCTCATGCGTATCATAAAATGCATTCTTTACCTCAACAGACTGGCCCACTACAACATCAAATTGCTTTATCGTCTTCAGGTAAATTCTTTGATACAGCTCATAGAAATAGGTCTGCCCCGGAACATTTATATTTAGCGTGTAGGGCAGAAATCCTTCAGACTCAATAATCATATCATAGTTTTTAGCTGGTGGCAATATGATCAGGTAATTACCGGTGGCCGGATCAGGCTGATAGACAAAATCCAGTTTTTTACCGGACTCATTATCGATCATGTAAATAGTTGTTTTCAGTGGCTTATTCGTCTCACCATCTAAAATCTGTCCTTTTACCATAGTTAGCGGTATATTGGACTCTTCTTCTGGCATATCCAGACTATAGATATCTTGTCCACCTTTACCTCCCTTTCTATCCGATGAGAAGAATGCCCGCCTGCCGTCTGCCGTGAGTGTGAAATAGTTATCATTCGCCGTGGTATTTATAGGATACCCCATATTTTCAGGTACAGTCCAATTATCATTAAATAAACGTGTGACAAAAATATCTCGCCCGCCCATGGTATTATGACCATCAGAAGTGAAAAATAAAGTCCATTGGTCTGGGTGTATAAATGGCGCATCCTCGTCATAACGAGAGTTTACTTTAGGGCCCAGGTTTACTGCTCTCCCCCATTGTCCTGATTCCAGTTTGTCTACACGGTAAATGTCTAACCCGCCAAAGCCGCCCGGACGGTCACTAGCAAAATACATGGTTTTACCATCAGGTGTTACACTTGCCGTGGTCTCTAAACTGCGGCTGTTTATTTTATTACTGAGAATACTGGGCTTAGACCATTCATCGCCTGTTTTATTGATAGAAAATAAGTTTCCGGTATTCTCAGCGCCACCTATAAAGACCAACATGCGCTGACCGTCCGCAGAAAGCCCGGCCGTGCCAACGTTATAATTGGAAATAATCTCAATTTTCTCAGGCTGCGTCCAAGAACCTGAAGAATTATACGAGATATAAATATCTTCAATAAATTCTTCGTTCGATCGTGTTCTTCCCGTGTTGGGTCTTAAAGCAGTAAAAGCCATCACACTTTCATCTGCAGACACTACAGGATTATACTCCGTAAATTCAGTGTTAATAGCCGAACTAAGGCTGATTATTTTAACATTTCTGGGACTTCCCATAAGTGAGAGAGCGTTAGTAACTTCGGTAATACTTCGATCTATTACAGCCATTTCTTTTGGATCGTTTTTGAGCGTGTTTTTATACTTTCCATAGAAGTCCAATGCTTTTTCCAGCTGCTCGTTTTTATGATAGACTAGTGCCATATTCTTATAAACCCGAGTCGGAAGCTCTCCTAATCCTTTGGAAATAGCTGCTTCAAAATAAGGTATGGATTTTATCTGCTCATTAATTTCATAGGCACGCTCATAACAGACCGCTATTCTATATTGAATACGCGCATCTGAAACACCTGCCTCCAGCGCTTCAAGGTAGAGGGGTAATGCCGCATCATAATTCCGTATTTTGAAATATTTGTCAGCATTTGAAATCTTCTTATTCGTATCTTGGGCACTGATACAGAAAGCGCTGATTAAGCAGCAGAGTAAAAAAAAGTATTTCATCATTTGTCTTGTTCAAAAAAATCTCTGCAAACTTAAAGAATTTGCAAATTCTGTTTAGTATTAAGTTAATGTATCCTATGGAATGGAGACTTTAAGAAACATACTCTCACAGCTCGTTGAATTTTTTAAAGAGTTTGGACATTTTTTCACTACCAAACTCTTTACCCTGGGGGGTTCGGATATCTCTTTTCTAACTATTTTATATTTATTGATAGCGGTTATTGCGCTTATCTTCCTTTCAGGCCGTTTTAGCCGCCTTTTTGCCAGAACAATTCTTACCCGATATACCAGTAATACAGGTACTGTTCAATCTATAGCAACAATAACCAGGTACCTCATCCTTACGGTAGGGTTTTTCATCATAGTACAAACGGCAGGTATTGATTTGAGCACATTGAGTATTCTGGCAGGCGCTTTAGGTGTAGGTATCGGGTTTGGATTGCAAAATATCACCAATAATTTCATTTCAGGACTCATCATCCTGTTTGAGCAACCTATTAAGGTGGGGGATCGAATAGAGGTGGGTGAAATTAAAGGCGATGTGATGAAAATATCTGCCCGAGCCACTAACGTATTAACCAATGATAATATTTCCGTTATCGTCCCAAACTCAGAATTCATATCCTCCACCGTTATTAACTGGAGCCATAATGATAGAAACATAAGTTTCCGGTTTCCGGTAGGCGTTAGTTACAATGAAGATCCTAGAATTATCAAAAAACTTCTTCTGGAAGTAGCTCAGGAGAACAGCGGAGTACTAAAAAAACCGCCTCCAGACGTGCTTTTTGATGAATTTGGAGAGAGCTCGCTCAATTTTAACTTAAGGGTTTGGACCACAGATTACATCAATAGACCAAATATTTTAAAAAGTCAATTGTACTACGCTATCTTTAAAAAATTTAGAGAATCAAACGTAGAAATTCCATTTCCTCAGCGTGATCTTCACTTTAGAGGCGGGTTTCAATTCCCTCCACCGGAAGATGGTCAATAGTAAAATCAAATCTATTTTACCTAAACGGTCACCTATTCATAAAATTTAATATTAAATTGGAGCATATATCCGTCTATGGGTTTTAAATCAAAAGTATACAAGCTTCTTGATATTCAGGAAAGCGAAGCGCCAAAGGTGCTTTTACTTCTTGGCATGGGTTTTTTCATGGGTATTTTCTTAGCTACCCTGGATGTAGGAGCTTCTGCTTTGTTTTTGAATAACCTGGAGGGAGATCAACTAGAAGTCCAATTACCCTTTGCCATTATTACCGCCGGTATCTTAGGCATCTTTTTTACCTACATTTATAATGCCTTACAAGGAAGAATACCCTTTGCCACTCTGGCTATAGGATCTATGCTTATCATCACTTCTGTTTTGATCGCAATTGAGTTAGCCTTACGGAGCTTTGATGATCCCGGGCAGGTATACTTTTTTGCGTTTACTTTCATCGTACCCTCTAATTTTTTGGTGTTTCTGATCTTTTGGGGTGCCTTTGGCAGAATGTTTAATTTAAGACAGTCTAAACGAATAATAGGAAGTATTGATACGGGCCAGTTACTAGCATCTATAATTGCTCTATTTTCCATACCTGTCATTTTAAACTATTTAGACAATACTGCCGACCTGCTTTTCATCAGCTTGATAAGTATGGGGGGATTATTGATCGTCTTTATCATCATTGTTCAGAAAAAACTGTTTGTACAATCTACTCAAACCGGAAATACCCGAATTAAATATATAGAGATCTTTAAAAATAAATACATAGCCTTAATGGCCATTTTCGTCACGGTTTCCATGATTGCGGTTAATTTTGTGGATTACTCCTATCTCAATGTGATCAAACAGCAGTTTGACGAGAGAAGCTTGCCCAACTTTATTAGTTTATTTGAGGGTACCGTAGTTATTTTCAGCTTTTTATTCCAAACGTTCGTCACCGATAAGATCATTGCTACGTATGGGCTGAGAGTTTCCTTACTTATTAACCCTATTCTTATTGGCTTCTTTACCGCTCTGGCCATCCCTATAGGTTTTGCTCTTGGGTATTCGATTGAAAGCAGTTCGCTTATTTATTTTTTCATTATTATCGCTATGAGCAAGCTGTTTAACGCATCACTCAAAGATGCACTGGATGGTCCGGCTTTCAAACTCTACTTTTTACCTATAGACCACAACCTACGGTTTGATGTACAAACCAAAATTGAAGGTGTGGTCACTGCTTTTGCCGGTCTCTTGGCGGGTATTTTTCTTATTCTCATCAAAAGAATAGAAGGTCTGGATCTTATCTACATCTCTATTTTTACTTTACCGGTGCTTTTCCTTTGGTATTTTATTACCAATAAAATGCATAATAACTACCGATTGACCTTAAAATCATCCTTGGTTAAAAATAAAGCCCAACTGGAAACCGAAACAGATAATGAAATTAGTATTGACAGGATCCTGAGGCAACAGGTAGAAAGCGAAAATGACGCAAAAGTTATTTACGGGCTGAAGATCATGGAGAAATTAGAGCCCGGTTTGTTCGAATCTTCCATCGGTGAATTCACGAATAGTCACTCTTCAGGAGTGAGAGAATTCGCTCAAAAATGGTCCCGGCAGTTAGATCTGGAATTTGATCGTACCTCAGAAATAAGCCGCCTGGCCAAAGAGGCGGCTGACAATGCCGCTGATAGCGATATTATTTCCGTCAATCCTGCTCGGCTTGAAAAGCTAAGCCAGTCCACTGCAAGTGATGATCGGGTCTTGGCGGCAAAGCTCCTTAGAAGAGTATCCGGTGAAAAGAATATTTTCCTGCTCCTTGAACTTCTGAGAGATATTGATCCGTTGGTGAGAAAAGAAGCTATTGCTACCTCCAGAAAGCTTAAATTGAAGGAGACTTGGGGTGTTCTCATTGACTTTTTGGACTCTCCTACCTTTTCAAATGAAGCTTCTGCGGCTTTGACCGAGGCCGGTGAATCCGTGCTTTTTACCTTAGAAACTGCCTTCCACAAATCAGGTCAGTCAGATACGGTCATGCTCAAAATTGTGCAGATCATGGGTAAGATCGGCGGAGAGGAAGCGTTAGAATTACTCTGGAAAAAAATAGAATTTCCCAACGGCAGAATTATCAAACAAATTCTTTTGGCGCTTCGGTATTATGATTACAATGCCACAGAGTCACGCAAAACGAGCATTATAACCCTCTTAGAAAACGAAATAGGAAAAGCCATTTGGAATCTGGCCGCTGTGGAAGAGTTACCAAATGTGAAGCACTACGTTTATCTAAGAAACGCGTTGAAAGAAGAGATCAATCAAAATTTTGACATGATCTACACCTTACTTTCTATTCTTTACGATCCACAATCAATACAGTTGGTTCGAGAAAACGCAGAAAGTGGTACTTCTGATGGATCTGCATATGCTATTGAACTGTTGGACCTTTTTCTGGACTCGGAACTTAAGCCCAAATTATTCCCACTGGTGGATGATATAGAGGTAGAAGAAAAACTGGCACAGTTACAAATTCATTTTCCCAGAGAGAATTACACGGAAATACAGGTATTGAACTATATCCTTAATAGAAATTATAATCAAGCCAACCGATGGACTAAGGCCTGTGCGCTTCATTCAGTTGCTTTTATGAAAGACTTTCGAATTAGCAGGGGGCTTGTAGCACAGCTTTTTAATCAAGATGGAATGCTACAGGAGGCAGCGGCCTGGGTCATTTATCATAAAGATAGACAGGCCTTTATGAGTATAGCTGATCGGTTAAAACCTGAAACAAGGAAAGATTTAGAAGCTTCCATTGAAAAAAACAGATTGGAGGAAGGTCTTAAGGATGGATTTTATCTTGGCATTGAGATGGTCATGTATCTAAAACGTGTGCCGGAACTACGAAATATAAAGGGCGCTATGCTGGCTGACATGGTAGATCATATGAAAAATATTAATCTTCGCAGCGGAGCTGAAATTGAACTGCCATCTTCAGAAGTCGAAGAAATGCTTGTCATTGTGGCCGATGGTAAGGTTGCCCTGGATAATACAGCCGGTGAAAAGCTACAGCTTAGAAAGAGCGAAGTGTACGGAAGTGCATTTCAAACAAAGGAGATTAAAATAGCCACTAAATTAAAAGCATTGTCGGAGAGCGTTGTTTTTCTATTGCCTACAGCCGATTTTTACAATACTATGGCGAATGATTATGAATTAACGCAGCAGTTGGTGAAAAACGTGAGCAAGAGAATTGCAAAAACTTTAAATTAAGACCGATCCACACATGTCATACACCATAGACGTACTTATATTATTTGCCGATCAGGACAATCATCCCACTGAAACGGAGAGAGGGTGGTTAGAAGATTTTAAAAAGTTTCTGGAAGGAATGTTAGCTCAGGTGCTTGGTGAGACCCCAAACATTTTGCTAAAATCAGAAAATGATGCGGTTTCAGGGGCAAATTTGAAAGATGTAGCGGTACTTGTACCTGTATTATCCCCAGCATTTATGTCTTCCGGAGAGTGTTTAGATACGTTAGAAGAGTTTTTAGTCTCAGAAAAAGCCGTAGAAAGTCGTGTATTTAAAGTGTTAAAAAGACCTTTAAAAACTGCCGAACAGCCCACCAAAATTAGAAAGCTCATCGGCTATGATCTTTTTAATCTAAATATCGAAACCGAAGAAATTGAGGACTATACGAATTTTTTCACCTCCGAGGCTGAGCGAGATTTTTGGATGCGATTAGTGGATCTGGCTTATGATATCAACGAAAAACTGATAGAAGTCAAATTCACAAACAAACAAAGTAAGCCATTCGATAATATAAGCCGTAAATCCATCTATCTGGCAGAAACCGGCCACGACCTCAGCGTACAAAGGAATATTATTAAAAGGGAATTACAACGGTATGGATATAAAGTGCTTCCCGACCAGGTATTACCAGAGGAGGCATCTAAACTACGAAAGGTGGTTCAAGAAGAAATTGATCAATGCAGCCTATCCATTCATTTAATAGGTAGTAGCTATGGCGATATTCCCAATGGTTCCGATAAATCCGTAGTAGATATTCAAAACGAAATAGCCTCCGGTAAAAGTGCACAAGCGCAAGACAAATCAGAATTCCTTAGGCTGATTTGGATTTCACCAGACTTGCAAAATGCAAGCGAAAAGCAAATAGCTTTTGTAGAAAATATTCAAATAGACCTGTCATCTTCAGAAGCGGCAGAAATTCTACAAACCCCTTTAGAAGATTTCAAAAATATCATTCGTGAAGAATTGATTGAAGTAAAGTTGGATAAGCGGTTTATTCATGGGCGTATTGAAAATACAGCTGATCCTCTCGTCTATCTACTTTACGATAAGGTAGATGAAAAAGAAGCTTCAGGAGTTAAAAAATCTTTGGAAAAAGAGGGTATAACCGTTCTTACACCGACTTTCGAAGGTGGATTATTAACATTAAGACAGTTTCATATCAATAATTTACGAAGGTTAGACGCTGCAGTGATCCTTCAAAATAACGTTAATAGCCAATGGGTAAATATGAAAGCACTTGACTTGCTTAAAGCCCCTGGTTTTGGACGAAAAAAACCCATACTGAAAAAAGCCATCATTACCTTTCAGCAAGACGGGGCCGCACTAGATAAATATAAAGACCAAGATTTCTCTGTGATACAGGGAAATTCAAAAACAACCTTGAACAGTGAAATAAAAGCGCTGGTTGAAGATATGAAGGAGGTAGTCTCTTGAGTGAGTTAACACACGATATTAAAACGGTTGAAAATCCCTTCCCAGGTTTAAGACCTTTTAAGATTGAGGAGAGTCATTTATTTTTCGGAAGGGAGGGACAAAGTGATGAAGTTCTGCTCAAGCTCTCAAAAAACCGTTTTGTAGGTGTTATTGGCCCTTCCGGAAGTGGTAAATCATCCTTTGTGTATTGTGGTGTGCTTCCTATTCTTTATGGCGGTTTTTTAACAGATACCAGTCCAGACTGGGATGTGATCGTAACCAGGCCTGGGGCTGGCCCAATCGATAACCTGGCAGAAGCTATCCTCCAAAAGGATTATGACTATGTAGTTAGTGATCCTGAGGAGCAACAAATTAAAAAAACCATTATCACTACCCTGCTTAGAAGCAGTTCATTAGGGCTAGTGGAAGCACTCATGCAGTCGCGTAGGAGTAAGTCTAAGAACTACCTGATTCTGGTGGATCAGTTTGAGGAACTCTTCCGCTTTAAAGATAGTACCGATACGGGTACGGTTAATGAGACTTTGGCATTTGTGAATTTACTCATGGAAGCCATCAATTATCTGGACGCTCCTATCTATATAGGAATCACCATGCGCTCAGATTTCATTGGTGACTGTGCTCAGTTTCCTGATCTCACCAAAAAGCTTAACGACAGTCATTATCTTATCCCACAGATGACGCGTGAGCAAAAGAGACGCGCTATAGAAGGACCTATAGCCGTGGGCGGAGCTACCATTAGCTCACGCCTGGCACAGCAGTTATTGAACGACTTAGGGGATAACCCGGACCAGCTGCCCATTCTACAGCATTCGCTCATGCGTACCTGGACGTACTGGCAGCGTAATATAGATATTGAAGGCGAGGAGTTAGATCTCAAACACTACGAGGCCATAGGTACCATGTCCGAGGCTTTGTCTCAGCATGCTAACGAAGCCTACGATGAACTGAATGACCGGGAAAAAGATATTTGCGAATCACTTTTCAAAGCAATCACCGAGAAACGAGGTGAGAACTTTGGGATCAGGCGCCCAACCCGTTTAGGAGAAATAGCGGCCATTGCAGATGTAAGTGAAGAAGAAGTAGTCAAAGTTATCGATAAATTCCGCGACCCTGGACGATCGCTGCTCACTCCCCCAATGAGTGTAAAATTGGAATCTAACTCGATCATCGACATTTCTCATGAAAGCCTGATGCGGATTTGGGTTCGGCTCAAGAACTGGGTGGATGATGAAGCTGAAGCGGTTCAAATGTACATGCGCTTATCAGAAGCCGCAGCTATGTACCAAGTAGGGAAAGCTGGCCTCTGGCGACCGCCGGATCTGCAATTAGCACTCAATTGGAAAGCCAAGCATAACCCCACATTAGTTTGGGGACAGCGCTATCATCCGGCTTACGAGCGCACCATGATCTTTCTGGAATATTCCAGAAAAGAGTTTGAAACCGAACAGCGAATAAAAGAATTGCAGGCCAAACGTAGGCTGCGTATCGCCCGCATTACCGCTCTCGTAATGGGTGCGCTTTGTATCATTGCTTTGGGTTTTCTGGTGTTTGCCTTTATACAAAGAGCTCAAGCTGTTCAAAACGAACAAAGGGCTAAAGATCAAGAAGCCAGAGCCAAGGAAAATGCGATTATTGCACAACAAAATGAAGAACGAGCCAAGGAAAACGAGAAAAAGGCTCTAGAAGAGGAAAATAAAGCTCAAATCGCAAAAGAAGATGCACTTGATGCTCGCGATGAGGCTGAGAAAAGAAGATTAGAAGCCGAAGAGCAAAGAAGTATAGCCCAACAAAATGAAATTAGAGCGAACGAACAAACAAAAATAGCTTTAGATCAGAAGAATCGGGCGGATTCTAACGCTCGGGCAGCGCAGAGAAACGAGCAACGAGCTTTATACCAAAAAGAGCGAGCAGATGAACTCCGTTTTCAAGCTATTGCCAAAGCCATGGCCGTAAAATCAACGCAGTTTAGAAAAGCTCAGGGTGAAGACCAAGTGGTACTAAAGTCGTTGCTTGCTCAGCAGGCCTACAACTACAATACTGAATACAAAGGCAATAAGTACGATAATGACGTTTATTATGGACTCTATGAGGCTTTAAGAGACCTGGATGATCCAATGGCAAAAAGCTTGGGCGGACATACCAAATCCATTCGAGCCCTTACCTCAAGTCCCTCAGGAAACCATGTTTATTCAGCGGGCACGTTAGGCAAAGTGCTGCGATGGTCAGTAAAAGGGAATGAACGTGCCGCGGATACGTTGACCTCCGCCCGGGGAGAATCGCACCTCTTCCGCACGTTAGCGGTCAATGCATCCGATGATATTCTAATCGGCGGTGGTAACCTTCCTCAAAATAAAGACGGAAGTAGTTTCATCGAAGTATATGATCTTAAGGCGGGAACAAAGCGTGAATTGGATGGATTTGAAGGAGCGGTTTGGAAACTCTTGTTTCAACCGAACTCAAATGTATTTTATGCACTCGACAACAATGGTAAGAGCATAAAAAGTTCAGATTTAAATACGGTTACCGAGGTAATATCCAGTGAAAATAGAATCAATAATTTCAGTATTAGTAGTGACGGAAATTGGCTGATTGCCGTCACTCAGATCGGTGAAATTAATCCCACGGGAGAAGTGGTGCTTTATAACTTGGAAAAAGGGTATTCAGCTTCCGTTATTCACAGACATAGAAAAGCACTGCTGGCCACGGCGATCAGCGCAGATGATTTTATCGCCATTGGTGATGAAGACGGACTCATAAAGGTTTTTAAATTGTTTGGAAATAATCCGCCGTCTGAACTGATCGGGCATACATCGCAAATTGATCAAATTGAATTTAGCAGCGACAGTAGGTTTATAGCCACAGCTTCAAAGGATAAGACCGTTAAACTTTGGAATAGATATGAGCCCAATACCCAACCCATAAACTTAAAAGATCATCCCACTTGGGTCTGGACTATTGCTTTTAGTCCTGATAATAACCAAATTCTCGCCGGAACCCAGGAAGATGTCGTACGTTCCTGGCCCACAACCATAGAAGCTATGTCCGACAAGATTTGTGGGCAGATCGACCGTAATTTATCGAAAGACGAATGGACACTATTTGTCAGTGATGACATACCTTATGAAAAAACGTGTGATAACATTCCTACCAATGAGTAAGGTAATATTTTCGTTCTGTCTGGTGCTCATATTGAGTATTGGTGACGCTTATGCCCAATGTGCACAAGCTTTGCGTACCGCTAGAACAGCTTATGATGAAGGTCAGCTACAGCGGATCCCAAGTATACTTGAAAGTTGCTTAAGTTCTGAAGGTGATGAAGAGTTTAAAGATGAAGATAAGACAGCAGCTTATCGCCTTTTGATACTCACCCATATCTTTATGGATGAACCCGAGAAAGCTGATGAAGCTATGCTTAGTCTATTACGGTTCAATCCGCAATATAAGATCGATCCTTCGTCAGATCCCGCTGAATTGATCAACCTTTACAAAACCTTTAGAACCTGGCCTATTTTTCACTACGGTTTTAAACTAGGTGGAAACCTTACGCTGATAGACGTATTAAGGACATTTAGTGTACAAAATCCAAATCAATCCAACGGAGAATATAAACTGAGTCCGGGGTTTCAAATTGGTTTAAGTGTTGAAATTCCTATTAACCAAAGCTGGATTTTAAATCCGGAGCTTTACGTCAATAACCACATCAATAATTATGTTAATAACTTCATTCAGATTGACTCTTTAGATCGATTTATAACTCGACAGGAATACAGAATCTCCCAAACCAATATTATGTTGCCCGTCACTGTTCAGTACAAATTACCTGTAAAGAGTAGGCTTAATCCATATGTATTTGCAGGTGGTAGTGTTTCATACATTGTGGATGCCGCATTTAATGGCCAAACGAATACTAGCAATGAAAGCTTTGAGGGCGCCACGGAAGACCTGCTTCCACAGCGACAAAAACTAAATTTTGGAGCTGTTTTGGGCTCCGGAATTAAATTAAAAGTAGGGAAAAACCAGTTTTTGGCAGAGGTACGTATGAATTTTGGATTTCGAAATCAAGTCGACGAAAGCCAGCGATTCAGCAACCAAGACCTCATCTTCGACTATGGTTATATAGAAAGTGATTTTAACATGCACAGCTTGATGTTATCGGTTGGATATCTTTTACCCAAATTCAATCCTAAAAAGTTGAGTAAATGAAGAAAGTAAGCCTGTTCCTACTTATTCTTTCACTTGCCGCTTGCGATACGGAACAAGACGCAGCACCAGGCATGGGAGATACTTTTGTCAAACTTATTGGTAATGTAAATGATGATTTTGCACGTGATATAAAACCAACTGCCGATGGTGGTTACATAATTTTGTCTGAGAATACAGTGGAGCTGGCCGAAGAAGAGATCACTAAAATTCATTTGATAAAAACAGACGCAGACGGCAATGTAGAATGGGAACAGCTCTACCCAGACGTAACAAATGATGTTACCGCAGACGAGGAAAGAATAAATTTGGCAGGTAAGTCGCTCCAGGTGTTAGAGAACGGTTACATGATTTTGGGAGATAGTATTTACGATGAAGAATCTACTGATCTCTACCTCATGCGCACCGACTTACAAGGTAATCTTCTCAATTCCACCACTTTCTCTATTGACGGGTCTAATCTAAAAGCACAGGTAATTGAACAGACGAACAGCGGTACATTCATTATTATGTCGCTGATTGAAGAGAATAATGAGCCTGAAAATATGTCACTTTCGGAAATAGACGCGAATTTCAATGAGCTCTGGAATCAAAAATACATTTTGGGAGAAGGTGCTACGGTAACCAAATCTATGATGGTAGATAACAGTGAGATCACCTGGAGTGGAACAGCAATCATCAACGAAGAGCAAAATCTACGGTTTATCACTACCCCTTTTGATTCTAAGAACAGTTTCTTTGCACCTTCGGTAGGTGCAAATAATAATAGAAATGACCGCGCCATTGACATAGCCAAAGTACCTACTGGTTTCATCATCGTAGGCACCACAAACAATACAGCGCTCGGGGATGATGATATATATTTAGTTTCGGTAACGCCAACCGGTGAACTATTGTGGCAGCGTACCTACGGTGGTACCCGGGATGATTCCGGTGAGTCAGTAATGGTCACATCTTCTAACGAGATTGTGATATTAGGCACTACATTAAGTTTTGGTAACGGCGAGCGCGAACTCTATCTCGTAAAAACAGACCTGTTTGGAAATCCCCTATGGACCGATACTGATATTTCCGGAAGGACGTTTGGCGGTCTCAATGACGATATTGGTGCAAGAGTGATAGAGACAAATGATGATGGATTGATCATTCTGGGAACTGAAGATTTTGGTGACGTAGGCACACTAATTATGATAAAAACTGATTCTGAAGGTAGACTGTAATGCTAAAAAAACCTTTAAGATTAAAAACATTTCTGTTCTTGCTTTTGCTGTCAACGGCAGGGATAGGCATTGCCTGGGCGCAACCTACGGTACAATCAAGTAATCTGACTTTCGGAGCAATCGATACTAATAGCATTGAAGTCAACTGGACACGGGGCAATGGTGGGTTTGTGATCATACTGGCTCGTGAAGGTGGTGCAGTAAATGCTAACCCTGTGGACGGTAGTGTGTATGCCGCGAACAATTCATTTACTGCAGGAGATCAGATTGGGTCGGGTAATTATGTTGTTTACATTGGAACAGGGACGAGTGTAGTGGTAAATGGTTTAACTCCAAATACTACCTATCATTTCGCAGCTTACGAATTTGATACTGGTGGAGCTCCTGATCCGGCTTATCTGGTTACTTCACCGGCCACCAATAGTGAAACTACTGATTGTGAGCCCCCAACCGATCAAGTAACCGGTGCCTCTTTTTCTGCTATTCAAGACAATCAAATGACTATAAATTGGACGGGAGGAAATGGAGACAGAACCTTAGTACTTGTAAAAGAAGGAAGTGCAGTAGATGCTCAACCTACGATAGGTGTAGATTATACGAGCAACACCAATTTCGGAACAGGTGATGAAATAGGTACCGGAAATTTTGTGATTCATGACGATGGAGGTAGCAATGTTACCCTTTCTGGCCTTACTGGCGCTACTACGTATCACTTTGCACTATATGAATATGATCTCGCGGGTTTTTGCTACCAATTAACAGGTGCTTTTACTACGAGCGAGACTACAGTTTGTTCTGAACCTGATAATAGTCCGGGTTCATTAACCTTTTCTGCCACTAATGATTCGCAAAGCACGCTTACCTGGAGTGGCGGTGATGGAGA
>JBCCSU010000045.1:0-22221 GCA_039199635.1 Bacteroidota bacterium
AGGGTCTAAACGCACTAAGTCATAATAGTCTGATACTTTCTTGCCGAACTTTGCGAAATATTGTTCAAATACATCCGGCATCCAGTACCAGCTGGGCCCCATATCAAAAGTAAAACCCCCGGCAGAGAATTTTCTTGCTCTTCCACCGGGGGTTTCATTCTTTTCAAAAACGGTAACTGAATATCCGGCTTGTGCTAAACTGCTCGCTGCTGATAAACCTGCAAAACCGGAACCAATTACTGCTATCTTTTTTGACATGACTTATACTTAATAAGCATAAGCTACCAATTTTTTTTGTATTTCTTTCCTTGCGTGGAAAATTCTGTTTTTCACTGTACCGATAGGAATACCCAAATGCTCGGCTATTTCGTGGTATTTGAAACCTTCCGTATGCATTTTAAACGGTGTAAGTAAATCTTCTTTAATTTCATTTACACACTTCATTATATCTTTATATTCGTAATTTCCGTCAGGCGTGTTGAACGTATGGTTGTCTGGTACATTAAGATAGTAGGATTCTTTCGTATCATCCAAAGTGGTTTTAGCCCGCTGATTCTTTCTATAATTATTGATGAAAGTATTACGCATAATGGTATATAACCAACCTTTAAGATTTGTATTCTGTTGAAATTTATCCCGGTAAGTTAATGCCTTTAAAATTGTATCTTGAATTAGATCTTCCGATTCCTCTTGATCTTTCGTAAACCTTTTGGTAAAAAGCTCCAGAGTATCTGTCAATGAAGCGATTTTGTGATTAAATTCTATAGCAGTCATTTGTTTATCTTTTTAATTAAAAGGTTAAACAAATATAGCGGATCAATCTAGGGATGCCAATATTTTGTTCATCTTTTTGCAAAAAAGTCTAAACATTATGTTTAAACATCTATAAATCAATAAGATAGCAAAGACTAAAATGAGGGGTTTTAAAACCTAAAGTGCTACAAACTGGTGTTTTAATTCAGCTGCGTCTTTAAAAAAGTGCAGGTTTTCATGTTTTGAGAAACCTTGTTCAAGCACAGCTCTACCGGTGATATAAATCTGAATAGAAGTGAATCTTTCGTTAAGTTCATCCAAAAACTTATTGAGCTGTTTTTGGGATGGGCTGTAAGAGATTGAAGCTACCATGTAATCAGGCTTTAACCGTTCCACACTCTTTTCTAAATCGGCTAACGGTACATACTGGCCTAAATAATAGGTTTGAAAACCCATATTTTTCAATAAATAATGGAAGAATAATAGCCCAATTTCGTGCATTTCATTTTCAGGTAAGAAAAGAACTACGCTTTTAGCATCTTCAGCAGGCTTGTGCGTAATACCATCTATGGCCACTACTATCTTTTGTCGTATTAGGTTGGTAATGAAGTGTTCTTGAATAGGGCTTATATTATTAGATAGCCATAAAACACCGATTTTCGTGAGGAAAGGATAAACCACCTCTAACAATGTCCTTTCAAAACCCAATTTTAAAATGAAACCAGCCAATAACTTCTCAAACCGGGCCTCATCAAAATCAATCATACTTAACGTAAGTTGATCTATATAAATACCAGTATCGGTTTTTTCTTCTGAAAGTGTTTTGACCTGTTCAACTAGATCAGACCGGGTCAAAGAAGCTATTTGAGAGATTTTATAACCATTATTATTGAGGATGGAAACTTTGAGAATTTTTTTCAGATCTTCATCAGAATAATAACGGATATTAGTATCTGTTCTCGCAGGTTCTATGATTTTGTGGCGCTTTTCCCAGATTCTAATGGTATGCGCTTTAATTCCTGACAACTTCTCTAATTCCTTAATCGAATAATTACCCATCTCCCTTTTGCTTACTTGCTAAACACGGGGGTTTGGTTAATGTTTCCAACCTTATTGTATATATTTTTTGCTTTGTTTAATGAATTGACCTGAATTAACCAACGAAACTTTAACAAAAAAGTATTTTCTTCGTTGTTTTGTTTTGCTCCTCTTTCATTTATTGAAATATTATTCGTTAATCGGCCTGTAAAATATCTTCTGGCTCTTTCCATTGTACCGGTTTTGTTGTTTCGCGATTTAGCATATTGACCACTAACGGATTTACGGAATTTATTTCTACAACAAAGTATATAGATATAACCCGCAAAGTGTTATACTTGCTTTATTAGTTTTACAAAATGTATAGAAATGGGTAAGACGTATTTGGGTGAATTTGAGGAACTCATGCTTACTATGGTGGGAATTTTGAAAGAAGAAGCCTACGGAAACTCCATTGTAAACGAAGTCCAAACCCAGCTCGGTAGGAAGTTAAATTTAAGTGCTGTTCATGTTACGCTCTACAGACTAGAGGACAAGGGACTGGTCAAGTCATCTATGGGTGGAGCTACTAAAGAAAGGGGAGGACGCAGAAAGCGCTATTTCGAGCTTACAAGTGCAGGTTTATCAGTTCTACAATCACTACAAGAGCAGCGACTGAAGCTTTGGAAGATGATGCCTGAATTGAAAATAGCAGGTCTATGAGCCGGCAGCCTCCAAGTGGAATCACCAAAGTATTGGAATTCATATGTCCTGATCAACTTTTTGAAGGTATAATAGGAGACCTGGAAGAGAAGTACTACAGTGATCTGGAGTATTTAGGAGAAAGAAAGGCAGCAAGGCGGTATTTCTGGTCCGCCTTATTTTTTATCCGACCTGAAATTATACTCCGTAATAAATCAAATCTCAATTTAATAACAACAACCATGTTTTCTAATCATTTAAAAGTAGGAGTACGCAGCTTACTTAGAAGTAAGCTATACTCGTTTATTAATGCATTCGGGCTTAGCATAGCGATAGCCTTCGGGGTCCTGATCTATCTTTTTCTTCAAGATGAGCGGAGTTTTGATCAGATGCACAGCAATAAAGATCGTATTTATCGCATTCACAAAGCCCGAAAGGACTATAAGGAATTAACGGACAAAACGGATATTAGAATGTCTGCTTATATGCAAGCTGGACTGGCATCCACGTTAAAAAGTGAGCTACCCGAAGTAACAGCGTCTACCTGTTTTAACGCAGGTTCAAATGCTATTTTTAACGTGAAGAACAAAACATTTAACGAAGGAATTGCTTACGTCTATCAGGACTTCTTTAAGATGTTTGACTTCAAAGTACTCGAGGGAAACAGAGAAGATTTTCTAAAAAATGAGTCGGAAATAGTGCTGAGTGCTAATACGGCCAAAAAATATTTTGGCGAAGAAAGTGCTCTAGGTGAAAGCATTGAGCTAAATATTTATGACGATAAAAAGCTTTTTACGGTGGTAGGCATTATTGAAGAGGCTCCTAAAAATTCCAGCTTGGATTATAAAGCCGCTTTAATTCGAGCAGAAAATAGGCCCTACTACGCAGAAAGTTTAGATAGATGGACGAATTGGAACACTCCAACCTTTGTCATGCTGGAAGATGCCAATCAATTCGATCAATTTGAAAATTCATTATCTGATATTTATGATCGTTTTGTGCAGGTTGAAATTGATAAGTGGGCCAAAGAATCAGGCTATGAACCATCAACCAGCTCTACCTACGCAGCACTCAATTTGTTGGATATTCACTTATTTCCTAATGTATCATGGACCAGGGTAAGTGATCCAAAATACGGACTTATACTTTCGGGTATTGCCATTTTAATATTGGTGATTGCCTGTATCAATTACATCGCGCTTTCTATGACAAGTTCCGCAGGAAAACGTTTGGAAGTAGGTATAAAAAAAGTACTGGGAGGCGAGCGTAGGCACTTGGTCGGTCAATTCATGACGGAATCAGTGTTATTAGCCATGTCAGCCATGATCATTTCTGTGGGTTTACTTTTATTTTTCCTGCCCTATTTTAATGAATTCACGAATAAATCGATACTTATCAAAAATCATTTGGGGTCGGTGAGCCTAGTTATGTTTGGTTTGGCGCTCAGCCTAGGGGTCATAGCAGGCTTTTATCCTTCCTTTATATTATCAGCCTTTAAACCCATTGCTATTTTACGTGCTAGAAGTTCAACGAGGGTTAAAACATCCTTAACTCGTCCGCTGGTGGTGCTTCAGTTTTCTATTTCGGCATTTCTTATTATTTGCTCCGTAGTGATGCTTCAACAAATGGAGTACATTACTACCAAAGATTTGGGTTATGAGCAAGATCAAGTACTCGTTATACCTACTTACACAGGCTGGAGCGATGCCGGAGAACAGCTAGTGACCCGATTTAGAAATAAAGTGTCTGATAATCCACGTATACTAAATGTCAGTGGTACAAATACTTCATTTAACCAAGGATGGTCAAGAAATGGTTATCGGATAGATGGTAAAGTCTATCAGGCCTATGTCTACCGAGTAGATCCGGACTATATTAAAACCTTAGGTATTCGGCTTAAGGAGGGACGTGATTTTGATTCGGATAATGTTTCAGACTATACTAATACCCTTATCGTTAATGAAGCTTTGGTAGAGGACATGAGTTGGGATGATCCACTAAATGAGTACCTTGACTGGCAAGAGGATAGCCTTGGTCAGGGGTGGCGTATCATTGGTGTCACGGAGAACTATCACTTCAGATCTCTGGAACAAAGCATAGAACCCCTTTTGATCCATTTGGATACTGCTTTCGGTAAAATTACAACTATGCTAGTTAAGATCAGCGCGGAAAAAGTGCCTGAAACTATAGACTACATAAGCGCTCAATGGAAGGAATTAAACGGAGAGAAACCCTTTGATTATAGCTTTTTAGATGAAGATGTAGCCCGGCAATACGAATCTTACGAAAAATGGAGTAGCATTATGTGGCTTTCTACGCTGTTCGCCATTTTAATAGCTTGCCTAGGCTTGTTTGGTTTGTCCGGCATTAATACGCTTAACCGGACCAAGGAAATTGGGATTAGAAAAGCCTTAGGAGCAGAATTAAAGGATATTCTGATTATGATGAATAAGCCTTTTGTAATCATGGCGATCATTTCCTATGTTCTCGCTATTCCAGGTGCATACTGGGTTATGAAAGAATGGTTAAGTGATTTCGAATATGGTATTTCTTTAGGTTGGCCGTTATTTTTTATTTCCATGCTCGCGGCATTATTTTTTGCTTTAGCTACTGTGAGCTACCATTCCGTGCGAGCCGGCCTGCTTAACCCGGCAGATACTTTGAAGTATGAATAAAATGAGTAATCATCGGATGGGTTTTAAGCTCATCCGATGATTAAATAGTTATTTGGGGTCCAAGATCAAATCTATGCGCTCAATAGCATCTTCTAAATGATATTTGGTCATGGTATCAGATGTTCTGGCTAGTCCTGATCTGATCTGACTTCGCAAGGCCT
The DNA here is from genome assembly GCA_039199635.1 of Bacteroidota bacterium. Classification (GTDB taxonomy): domain Bacteria; phylum Bacteroidota; class Bacteroidia; order Cytophagales; family Cyclobacteriaceae; genus Fulvivirga. Next base: position 5,309 of record JBCCSU010000045.1, read on the forward strand.
TTAATTCTGCTCGAACCAATGGCCGAATGTCTGACTGGCTTACATCCACTGCCGTATTTCCTCGGCTACTGGACTGCTCTTCAGCCATAAATTTTTCCATTCTTTCCAAATAAGCGCGTTGTAAGTTTCTCCGGTAGGTATCAATTTTAACCCCTCTGCGTACCTCGGACCATAACCCCCTTCTTAAGTCTCCCATCATTTCAATAGGGGTATAAGTATTTTTCCCAAATTTAGATTCTGCAGCAATAAGCCGTGCCAGTCTCCCTTCATCCAGCACTTGATTGAGAGCACGCACTTGCGACCTTCTAATAGTTTCTACAATACCAGCCCCATCAATTCTATCCAGTACATCTTTTTCAAACATCCAGGTGGGGGTAGAGAAAGTTTCTCTCAAAAGATAGGCCATCGCATCTTTCTGCGTTTCTTTAGGTACAAATTCGTAAACCACACCCTCCTGGTCATAGGTTTTATGAGTCTCGTATATCCCCCCAATATTGGATTTTACATGACCATTATACCGGTTCCATTGACCTAAAACCTGACCAAATAGCTCCTGTAAATCATCGTAATTCTTGCCATCTTCATTGGTCCATTCCACCAGGTTAGGAATAATCCGCTTCAAATTAGCAACTCCATAAGTACTGGCTTTCATCGCATCGTCTCCAAGATCTTCCGTTTGCGCTCTCGGGTCAATAGGGTTGGAGGTTTGGCGTCCGTACCAATATTTTAAATCACCGGCTCTTTCCTTAATCCATGCATGTAGAATATCACTTTCGTCTTCAGTGGTTGAGGCTTCTAAAAGTGGTGTATAACCCCATTTAACGGCCCATTTGTCATAAGCACCAATATCGGGAAACAACGCGGCACCATCCCCTGGCTGGGCTACATAATTAAACCGGGCATAATCCATAATAGAAGGTGCTGTTCCCATTCTTTTGGTAAACTTAGGAGAGCGTAGAGAATCTACAGGGTAAGAATGGCTTGCACCCATATTATGCGGAAATCCGAGCGTATGCCCCACTTCATGAGCGGATACAAATCGGATTAATCTGCCCATAACTTCTTCTTTGAATTTGACTCCGCGTGCTTCCGGATTTACAGCGGCAGTTTGCACGAAAAACCAGTTGCGTAAAAGGTTCATGACATTATGATACCAAATAATATCGCTTTCAATGATCTCACCCGACCTTGGATCGTGTACGTGGGGGCCCTGCGCGTTTTGTATGGGATTTGCTGTATAGCGAATAACAGAGTATCTCACATCTTCAGGGCTCCAATCGGGATCTTCTTCCTTACTGGGAGGGTCCTTTGCTATAATTGCATTTTTGAAACCTGCTTCTTCAAAGGCTGCCTGCCAGTCTTCAACTCCCTGTTTTAGGTACTTTCTCCACTTTTCAGGTGTCGCAGGGTCTATGTAGTAAACAATTGGTTTTACCGGCTCAACAAGTTCTCCTCTTTGAAATGCTTCCATATCTGACGGTTCAAGTCTCCATCTTGTAATATATCTGCGTCTTGTAGCTTTTTGTTCGTCCAGGCCATAATCTATTTGAGACACACTAAAAAAACCTACCCTTCTATCGTACATTCTTGGCTTCATGGGTACTTTAGGTAACAGTACCATTGATTGGTTCATTTCAATAGATAACGTGCCTGTGGTTTGATTAGAGGGCAGTTTAGTGGCGTTGTAAGTTAATACATGCCTCACCTCAGTATTCATTGGGAAGCTTTTGGCCTGCATTATTAAACTTCTCTTTTTATCTAAATTACGCACACCAAAGCTCTTCCTTTGAGAGTCTCTAAGAGGCCCTATCATGGGTACATCCGTGGTAAAAAGATCGTTCATTTCTATGACGTAGCTCGCAGAATCTTTGCCAAAAGCCTTCAGACCAAAAGCCATGACAATAGGCTCGAAATTATTATTCCTCACTGACTCATAAATGGGCTTGTCTTCACTGGCTACGCTATTAAAAGATACATATCTGAGAAGTAGTTGATTATCCTTTTTTTGCCATCTCCAAACCTGCTGGCCACGCGCTTTCATGCCCGCACCGCCAAAGTTAAATCCTTCTACAGTTCCACTGATTCTACTCACTACCAGTATTTCTCGCTCTAAAAGTGAGTCGGCTATCTCAAAGTAGTACTTGTCATTAACTTTATGGACTGTAAAAAGCCCTCTATCAGATTTTGCCTCTTTAGTAATTACATCTTTATAGGCTTTAATGCCATTTTTGGTATTGGCTTTCTTTTTTGGAGTTTCTGTCGGTGCGGACTTCTTATTTTTTTTCTTTTTTTGGCTCCAAAGTTCTTTAGGTGCAATACACACCAGGAGAATTAGAAGTAATGTTACTCTCATACCTGTACTGTTTAGTTTCTGCTAATCTGCACAGTTAATAGGTGTTAACGATTGAGTATTTTACCCATAGCGGTATAACGTGATGAGAACGTAAGGGAAATGTTTAAACGGATTCCTGTGACTGGCTCTATTCATCTACTACTATAGCTATTCTATCACCCAGAGGACTAACAGCAATTCGTGTCACGTTGCCCAGCGAGAAATCATCAAGATCAGCTATTAATACCCAGCTCGTATCTACCGAAGGAGAGAACTTATAGATTTTACTTCCCTGACCCATAATGATATCACCCGCAGGGGTCCAGGCCATATCTTCAACACCGTCCAAAGTATCGGTTATTTTGGTTCGAACTCCTGTCACAGGGTCTAGCTGCATAATTTTCCAGGGATCACTCTTTTTGCTGATGTAACTCACTTTGCCCTCGTTGGGGATCTTATGCAATGAACGACCGATATTTTGGTCATATATTTTATGTGTGCCTTCTGCAATATGACACAGTTGTAGCGTAGAGGGCTCACCTAGAACGAAAGCGGCCAACAGATTTTCACTTATCCAGCAGTGGTAGCCTATCTTCAGTTCTGGCACTAGAACTTTCGGTTTACTAAGATCCAGCGGATATTGGTATAATAACTGAGTACCGTCTCGGTCTAATCGAATAGCTGAGAAAGCCTCCTCAGCACCATTTATTATTGGTGTAGGGGAATATTCACCTCCTTCAGTAAAGGTAAGCCAGGCCCAGCTAGATTCTTTAAACTCTACTTGTATTACATCGGTTTGCCCGTTTCGCGTGGATACATAATACATACTTTTCCCATCAGGCAAGAAATGAGGTTGATTGTCATACCCGGGATTTTCTCCACTTACATTCCAAGGCTCACTTAACTCGTACGTGGTATTTACTTGCTTGAGTTTAAAGATGTAAACTTCAGTTTCGGGTTGAGCTTGCGTCAAGAATGGTAGGCTCGCCAAAATAATAAAAAAGAGTACTCTCATTTTTAAGCTCGTTTTGAAATGTATTGATTTGCTCTAATATTGTCAGCAGCGAGCTTAGCCGTTTCCTCAATTCTCTTGTTGCGCGTTTCGGGCTTTTTTGCAGTTAATATCCACTCCAATATTCCTCTCTTCACAGACTTAGGGAATTTGTTGAAATTTTCTTCAGCGTTATTGTAATGTCGAAAAGACACTTGAAGATCTTCTGGAATAACTAATTTTTCCACGTTATCTAGTGCGGTCCAGGTACCACTTGCTTTAGCCAAAGCTATCATTTCTAAGCCCGGGGGAGCCATTCTTCCTGCTGCCGAAAGCCGAGCTACTTTCTCTTTATTTATTTTGCTCCAGTTGCTCTTTGGATTTCTTCTGGAAAAAAATTGAAAATAGCTTTGATCATCTCGTTTGTTTGGTTTGCTATCGATCCATCCGAAGCATAGCGCCTCATCTACGGCCTCACGGTAGGTAACACTAGGGACATTACTGGATTTTTTATAGATGATGAGCCATAAGCTACTTTCTTTACGATGGTTTGACGCAAGCCAATGACGCCAATTATCCACGGTTTTGGCATAAAAGGTTTTGATCCCGTCTTTTCTCATACTACAAAATCAGTAATTCTTACCTTTTTAACAACTCGTCTAGCGAATTCTACAGTTCAGTAAGTCCTTTTTTCGGGCACAGATGATCTTCCAGACATTAGCATCAGAAATCAAAACAAAACCCATAAAAACATGAAAAAGTTAGTAATTATTTTAGGACTATTAGTGGCAGCAAAAATAGTAGCAGCTCAAGAAACGGTGTCTATAACGTTGGAGGTCGAGGGTATGCTAAATAACAAGGGAGAAATGATGATCAATGTTTTTAACTCCCAAGCCACTTATTTGCAAAAACCAGTTAAGGCACTCCGAGTAGACCTGGCAAGTCATGAAGGTAACACCTTTGTCATTAATGATTTGGACAAGGGTGAATACGCTATATCGGTAGTACATGATGAAAATACAAATGGTGAGCTCGATTTTGGCGGTATGGGGCCGGTAGAAGGTTACGGTTTTTCAAATAACCCCAATGCGGCCTTCGGTCCGGCAGAGTATAGTGCAGCTAAGTTTGAGCTTTCAGCAGATTCTACCTTAATCATCAAATTGAACTAATGCCCTCCTTTTCAACCATAGTATTAATGATTCATATAGCCGCAGGTGCAATAGCTTTACTAGTAGCACCTGTAGCTATGATCGTTAAAAAAGGAGGTAAACGTCATTCATTTTGGGGTTTAATATTCTTTTGGGCTATGACTGTGATCTTTGGTACCGCTCTCTATTTATCCACGGTAAAATGGATACCCTTTCTATTGATGATAGCCGTGTTTAGTTATTACTCCGTACTAAGTGCGTACCGATGGAAATTTTTAAAAGGTCTACATGATCAATCACAAAAACCATTATGGTTCGATTGGATAGCTTTAATAGTCAACGGGCTTATTAATGCTGTTTTTATCATTTGGGGAGGCTATTTACTGATAAAGGGATTAGGTGGCGCTTTACCCTATCTTGCGCTTGGCTTTGGGTTTATTGGGATCAGAATCTCTACCAAGAACTTGAAACTCTTTAGAAATACGCACCATCCTAAAACATGGCTTTTTGAACACCTTTCAGGGATGGTCGGTGGTTTTATAGCTACTGTAACGGCCTTTTCAGCTCAGGTCATGAGTTTTATGCCTACTTTTTTACAATGGAGCTGGCCCACGCTAGTGGGAGCTCCGCTGATCGCCTATTGGCTGTCCACATATAGAAAAAAGTATAAGGTGGAAGCTATTTGAATGATGCCAATGATAAATTTTATAATTTCAAAACGTGAACATAATTTCAACAAAGCGGTCGTTTTGGCTACGCCAACTCCGAGATGTAATATTATTAGGCCTCATAGGTATACCCTTTGGCTATTTAGTTTGTCCAAGATGTAGATATGATTTCGAGATGTTAAAATATTCGGCTCTTATCTCCTCGGTGCTTTGGATAACGTTAAGTAAAGGTAACGGCTTAGTGAACTATACTATCGGTCTCTACTTCACATGGCTAAAAGAACCGGTAAAAAGGCTTATAGCAAGCTTGATTGGGCATACCGTTTTTACTATGCTGATAGTGTTATTTCTCAAATACGCTTTTAAAAAGCTATTGGACACTGAAATGGGAGATACTTCTACAGTCATTATCATGTCTGTAGGTATATCGCTATTGATCACCTTAATTTTACAGTCTAGAAACTTTTTAAACTCCTGGCGTAATTTGGCCATAGAAAGTGAGCGTATTAAAAAAGAGGCAATTTCAGCCAAATATGCAGCCCTAAAGAATCAAGTTAATCCACACTTTCTATTTAACAGTTTGAATGCGCTGACCAATTTGGTTTATGAAGACGCTGATCTTTCCGCTAAGTTCATAAAAAAGCTTTCCGAAGTCTACCGGTATGTACTGGAAACCAGGGAGAAAGACGTAGTGCCGCTGGCTGAAGAATTGAATTTTGTAAAATCTTTTATTTTTTTACAAAAAATCAGGCATGAAGATAGTCTGGTGTTTATTTTAGAAGAGTTTGAAACAGCCAACTTAAGCGTAATTCCCCTTTCTGTGCAGATGCTGGTGGAAAATGCTTTGAAACATAATGTGATTTCAGACGATGAACCACTGATCGTGAGAATTTATCAAAAGGGAAGTTTCTTAGTCATCGAAAATAATCTTCAAAAAAAGAATATTCTAAAAGAAGAGTCCTCAGGCATAGGTCTTGAAAATATTAAAGCGCAATATGAAATGTTATCTTCGGGTGAAGTAGTCATAAAAGAAGATAACCATCTTTTTACCGTGGAGCTTCCACTTATCTAATTCCGAGAAAATGAAAGTATTGATTATAGAAGACGAAAAACCAGCAGCGAAACGTTTGGAGAGGTTAGTCTTAGCTCAGCGCGAAAATACGGAGGTGCTGGGAAAACTGGATAGTGTGAAATCATCGGTTAACTGGTTTACCCATAATGAACAACCTGATTTGGTGTTTATGGATATTCAACTGGCTGATGGCCTAAGCTTCGAAATCTTTGAGCATGTGCAAATAACGGCTCCTATTATTTTTACCACAGCTTATGATGAATATGCACTTAAAGCATTTAAAGTAAATAGTATCGACTATTTGCTCAAGCCTATTGATGAAGATGAGCTTGAAGGTGCTCTTCAAAAGCTGGACCAATTGAAGCCCGCTGGTCCAGCAGAAAATGCATCACTGAATTCACTCGATCAGATTTCAAAGGCAGTGAATATGCTTACTCGTCAATACAAAAACCGATTTATTATTAAAATCGGTGAGCATATAAAAGCAGTAAGCATAGATGATATCCACTTTTTTTTCAGCCGTGATAAAGCCACATATTGCACTACGGAAGAAGGTAAAAGCTATCTACTAGATTATCCGATCCAAGAGCTTACCAGCATGGTAGATCCTGAAAAATTCTTTCAGATCAACCGAAAGTATATCGTTTCTCTAAAAGCGATTCAAGACATGGTGAGTTTTTCCAATAGTCGTTTAAAAATTATTTTGAAAAACAGCGATGATGACGATGTAATTGTAAGCCGTGAGCGTGTTCAAGATTTTAAACAATGGTTAGATGGCTAATAAGCGCGAGCTATTTCACCTCTGCCGTACTCTTTCTTAACCACATTTTTAGTCGATCCTTTATGTTTGATTGACCCGCTTCCGTAAACTTTTGCCTCCAGATCGTCACTTACATTAATTTCACATGATCCGTCACCACTAACGGTCACGTTAGCTGATTCTAATTCGCAATTAAAAGCACTTAATGATCCTGCACCGCTCAAACTCACCTCGTTTTCTGAGGCGTACCCATTAAGCTCAATATTTCCGGCACCTGTTATTTCAGTTTTGATCTCCTTTCCTTTTACATCTACACGCATGGAGCCTGATCCTGCCATGCCCAGATGGAGCTCCGGCGAAGCAATAGAGTTTTCGCCGATTACCTTACCTGAACCATTCACACGAAGCTCCCTGACATCCTTCATCGAAATTTTTAAGTTAAGTGTGGGAGATATTTTTATATCATCTATTTTAACCCAGAGACTTTTGTTATTCGAATTAGGCTTACGCTTAATGTTAACATGTAGTATACCATCTTCTACTATGAATTCGCTGATCTCAAAAATTTCAGTAAGGGCCTCTACTTTAACTTCCTGCTTATTCGTTTGTTTGATGTAGACGGTGTAATCAGAATTTACATATACACTGTGGAAATCAGGAAGATCAAGTATTTTTGATGTTACCTCCGGGCCTGCAAAAGTGGTAGTATAAAGTAATGAGAAAATGAATAGTGATAATGATCCTTGTAAAGCTTTCATGACACGAATTTAAATAAGTTCAATTTAAAAAATTGAAACATAGTCTGGGTCTGTAAGAAGTCAAATAGTAAATCTATTAACCGACAGATGTTTCGACTACTGCTTTTTCCAGTCGTCAGATGAAGATACCCCCAAGCTGCCGTCTTTATATTCCATGATAAAATCTAAAATGACTTGTTTCCTGCAGCCTTGAAATGTAGTAGTGCTCACGCTTTTGATCAGGAGAGGGTATGACTTTCCATAATCTCTTTTGAACGAGAGTATTTGATCGGATTCATCAACGATAAAGCCCCATTCTATAGCAATGGTTTGTGCCTGGCAGTCTGCAGGTGCGTGCCCAAAAATATCGTATTTATATTCCCCTGTTCCGTCTTTTTTTAGCAGAAGAAAACCCGTTTTTCTACCGGAATATTTTCCGTAGAATTTCTCGGGGGCGGTAAAAGTAGTTCGAACGGATTTTCCATTATAGTCAATGAAACGAATATCGCTCAGAAAAAAGAATACGCACCCGATGAGGGTAGTTTTTAGCATTTAGAAAGGAAGATCATCTTCTTCGTTATCGGTGATCCAGCCGGGTTCTTCTAAGCCTTCGGTACCGTCTGCCTGAGGTTGACTTTGCGCCGGCTGACCGGCAGTTCCAGCTTCTAAACGCCAGGCTTGAAGTGAATTAAAGTACTTCACTTCACCCTTAGGGTCAGTCCATTTTCGGCCCTTTAGGTTAAAATGTACATCTAATTCATCACCCACATTAAAGTTATTGAGTAGATCACACTTATCCTGGATCAATTCAAACTTGATAAATTCAGGATACTGCGGGTTTTCGGCATATTCGATGACAAATTCACGCTTTTTAAATGTATTCGATATCTGCTGAGTGTCACTGATCTCAAGTATTTTACCCTTAATATTCATTATCTCTTTTTCTTTCTGAAAATTGCTGTAAATACAACTACAAAAATAATCGCTCCTATTACTATAGCCAATAAAGAGGATGGGTTAATATGATCAACCGCATGCATGAAACTTAGGCTACCTTAAGTTTACTATATTTTGACTTGCTGAATTGTTCTTCAGCATATGATCTGGTAATAATAAGCTTTTGTGCAGAATCATCTGATGGCATTTCGAACATTGCGTCATTAACTATTGCTTCACAGATTGATCTGAGCCCGCGAGCTCCCAGTTTATACTCTACGGCTTTTTCTACAATAAAATTAATAGCGCCTTCTCTAAACTCTACTTCCACATCTTCCATTTCGAAGAGCTTGGTGTATTGTTTGATCAAGGCATTTTTTGGCTTTACTAGTATTTCTTTTAGCGTAGCAGCATCCAGAGGATTGAGATAGGTAAGAACAGGAAGCCGACCGATCAACTCAGGAATTAGCCCGAAGCTTTTTAGATCCTGCGCCGTTACATATTGTAACAAATTGTCCTTCTCTACATCTAGCTGAGTTTGCTTATCACTACCTGACGCGAAACCTAACGGTCTGGTATTGATTCTTTTGGCAATATGCCTGGAAATTCCGTCAAACGCACCCCCACAGACGAACAAAATATTCTCGGTGTTTACCGAAATCATTTTTTGATCAGGGTGCTTTCTGCCGCCTTGCGGCGGAACATTCACTGTAGTGCCTTCTAGTAACTTGAGTAAGGCCTGCTGAACACCCTCACCACTCACATCGCGCGTTATAGATGGGTTATCGGATTTTCGGGCTATTTTATCTAGCTCATCAATGTAAACAATACCTCGCTGTGCGGCATCCGTATCATAATCTGCTGCCTGAAGTAGTCGGGTAAGTATACTTTCTACATCCTCACCTACATAACCGGCTTCCGTAAGCACAGTAGCATCCGCGATACAGAAGGGAACCTGTAAAATTTTAGCCATGGTGCGCGCCAGATAGGTTTTACCTGTACCTGTTTCGCCCACCATGATAATGTTTGATTTTTCTATGGTGATGTCATCTTCTGTATTCTGCTGCATTAATCGTTTGTAATGATTATAAACAGCAACAGACATTACCTTTTTTGCCTCATCCTGACCAATAACGAACTCATCAAGGAATTTTTTCATCTCCTTGGGCTTCACCAGATTAAAATTAGGTGTACCCGTTTCAGGAGGTGTGGTTTTCTTTTCCTCTAAAAGAATTTGACTTGCTTGAGTAATACATTTGTCGCAGATGTGAGCATGAATACCTGAAATCATCAAGTCTACATCCTTCTTATTGCGCCCGCAAAACGAACAGGTTACTTCGGCCATTATGTTATTTTTTCGTCAACACCTCGTCTATGAGGCCGTATTTTTTAGCTTCTTCGGCTCGCATCCAGTAATCGCGATCCGAATCTTCTTCGATTTTCTCATATTTATGTCCGGTATGCTTGGATAGAATGGTGTACAGGTCTTTCCGCAATTCTTGCATTTGTTTTAAGGTAATTTCCATGTCCTTGGATTGACCTTGCATACCACCACTTGGTTGATGAATCATTATTCTGGCATGAGGCAATGCAGCTCTTTTTCCTGCCGCTCCACCAGCCATCAATACTGCACCCATGGAAGCCGCCATACCTGTACAAATAGTAGCTACATCAGGGCCTATATGTTGCATAGTATCGTACATTCCTAAACCTGCGTAAACAGAACCACCCGGACTGTTAACGTATAATAAAATATCTTTTTTGGCATCCACAGACTCCAGAAATAACAACTGAGCAGTGATAATATTACCGATGCCTTCTTCTACCTGCATACCCAAGAAAATAATTCTGTCCATAATTAACCTTGAGAACACATCAATTTCAGCAAATCGGGTAGGCCGCTCCTCAATAACCGAACGCGTCATGTTTTGAACAGTATGATCGTAAGCGTCAAAGGTGGTGCCACTAATTCCCTGTCCTTTAACCGCAAACTTTCTGAATTCTTCTTTATTTATCATTCTTTTTTTTTCCTGTTTTATCTTCTCAATGTTAACAAGTTTTTAATAAAAAGGGTCTGGCAAAACAAAAAAGCCTTATCCAAACACATTGAATAAGGCCTTCAAATTATTAATTCTATTTACTTTACAATATCTCTGAACTCATCCAAAGACACCTTTTTCTCGGTAATGGATACATTTTCTTTTAGGTACTGCATAATGCGTTCATCACGAACTTCACCGTAGAGCTTAAGATAATTTTGACCGTTCTCAGCTTTTAAATAATTATCTGCAAAATCATCCAGGTGATCCTTCAACTGCTCTGCAGCACCCGGTCCACCGAGCTGCTGTAAGATTAAAGATTTCGCTTTATTCACTACTTCATCATTTTCTACTTTTATTTCAGCATCGGTAGCTACTTTATTTTTGATAAGATCCCACTTTAATGACTTCACGTACTCATCAAACTCTTTTTCAATATCCTCTACCGTAACCTTGCCTTCGTTACTTATGAGTAACCATTTTTTCAAAAACTCATTAGGTATTTCAATCTTGGTTTTATCTACCAATTGATCTTTGATGGTTTTATCAAGGAAATAGCTGGTTTCACGTGCGTAGTTCGTCTCAACAGTCTCTTTTACTTTAGATAAAAATTCCTCATCGGTTTTTACGGTATCCTTGCCAAATACCTTATCAAAAAGTTCTTGATTTACCTCTGCTGGCTCAGTATGATTTATGTTTTTTAATGTGAATGTGTATTTACCCTGAACTTCTTTCGCTTTATCTGTTCCTACATTTAAAACTTGTGAAATCGTAGCATCGTCCTTGAAGGCTTTTTTAATGTCCAATTCAATAGATTCTCCGGGCTTTAACGCCAAAAAGTTTTTCTGCTCTTTCTTAGCCAGGTCATCAAACTGAATTATACCCTGATTGTGAAGATCACCGTCATTTTCTTTGATCTCTCCATAAAAAGCATCTCCTTCCACCGCCTTTTTAGGATTAGTAACCGTGCCAAACTGCTTTTTTATATTGTCGATGGTTTCTTTCTCAGTTTTCTTGTCTAACTCTATTTTGTAGGATTTGACTTTTTGTTTATTGGAAATATCATAAGTGAAATCAGGCACCATGCCGATATCGTAATCAAACTCAAATTCCTTCTGGCTTTCCCAATTAATTTTATTGGCCTTATCCTGGTCCGGAAGTGGCTCACCTATAAGCTGTATATTTTGTTCTTTAATGTAGTCGGTTAACGATTTCGAAAGTATGCTATTGATCTCTTCGGCCACGATAGACTTACCGTATATTTTTTTTATGAGTGAGGGAGGTACTTTGCCCGGTCTGAAGCCTTTTATGTTCGCTTTCTTGGCGTATTCCTTTACTTTTTCTTCAACATTAGGTTGATAATCATTTTCCTTTAACTTAACTTTAATTAAAGCTTCGGTTGAGGTCTTTTTGTCTAACGTAATGTCCAAAACAGTTGAATTTTAATGATTAACTCATGAAAAACCCTTCATCCCGATTCCATGTAATCATTAGGGATATCGCGATGAAGGGTTGATTTTAGTGCGGATGGAGGGACTCGAACCCCCATGGATCGCTCCGCTAGATCCTAAGTCTAGTGCGTCTACCAATTTCGCCACATCCGCATGTTTTAAAATTGGAGCGTAAATGTAAATAGTTTTTGGGTTTACACAAATATTTTTATCCTGTGAATTTTAAGAAAAAGTGCGGTGGCTGATTTGATGATCGATGTAGATATAGAAGAAGAGAATAAAGGAATCGTCAGGCGCTACAGGCAGCTCTTAAGACGAGCAAAACCTCTTCTCAAAGACGATGATTCTAAATTCATTCGAAAAGCCTTTAACGTAGCGCTTGAAGCACATAAGGGAACCCGCAGAAAGTCTGGCGAGCCGTACATATTCCATCCGTTAGCCGTAGCCAAAATATGTGTAGATGAAATCGGGCTGGGTACTACTTCCATCATTGCCGCATTGCTGCATGACGTAGTTGAGGATACCGATCTGACCATAAGAGATATCGAACGTGATTTTGGCAAGAAGATCGCTCGAATCATTGACGGACTTACCAAGATATCAGGTGTATTTGAGCATGGCAGCTCTCAGCAAGCCGAAAACTTCAGGAAAATGCTTCTTACGCTGTCTGAGGATGTTCGTGTGATTTTAATAAAGCTGGCAGATAGGTTACATAATATGCGTACCCTTTCAAGCATGCCCGTCAACAAGCAATATAAAATATCGTCTGAAACTATTTTTCTTTACGCGCCACTAGCACACAGGCTAGGTCTCTACGGTATAAAATCCGAGTTGGAAGATCTTTATTTAAGGTACATAGAGCCTGATATGTATGCTGAGATCGTAAGAAAAATTGATGTAGCCAAAGAGACGCGCACGCGTTTTATTAAGAGTTTTAACCGACCTATTCAAAGAGAACTGCAAGCCAATAACTTTAAATTCGATATTAAGGGTCGGCCGAAATCAGTTCACTCCATTTGGAATAAAATGAAAACTCAGAATATTCCATTTGAAGAGGTTTATGATCTCTTTGCAGTACGGATAATTCTTGATTCCGAACTTGAACAAGAAAAAGCAGACTGCTGGCAAGTGTACAGTATTGTCACTGATTTCTACAAACCGAATCCCGATCGTCTTCGAGACTGGATAAGTACGCCTCGGGCCAATGGATATGAATCGCTACACACCACCGTAATGGCGAAAAATGGCCAATGGGTAGAAGTACAGATTCGAACCCGTAGAATGGACGAGATTGCTGAGAAAGGTTATGCCGCGCACTGGAAATATAAAGACAACTCTTCTCAGGAGTCTGGTCTTGAGCAGTGGATCACCAAAGTACGGGACATGCTGGAGCAAAATGATTCTTCAGCGCTGGAGTTTGTAGATGACTTCCGGGGTAACCTATTTAATGAAGAAGTATTTGTATTTACGCCCAAGGGAGAATTGAAAACGCTACCTAATGGTGCTACCGCCTTGGATTTTGCCTTTGATATCCATACCCAGGTCGGTGCCAAATGCATTGGAGCTAAAATCAATCAAAAGCTCGTTCCTATTAACTATAAGCTTAAAAACGGCGATCAAGTAGAAATATTGACCTCTGGTAAGCAAAAACCAAATGAAGATTGGCTGCGGTTTGTAGTAACCTCAAAAGCACGCTCTAAAATTAAAGATGGATTAAAAGAGGATAAAAAGCATTATGCAGATGAAGGCAAAGAAATAATTTATCGAAAACTCAAGCAACTTAAGCTTGAACCCAATAACGATACTTTTGACAGAATGAGAGCCTACTTTAAGGTAAATAATCAATTCGAGCTCTTCTTCAAATTCGGAAAAGGTATTCACGAAGCCAGAGAAATCAAGGAATTTAAGGAATTTAAGCCTACTACTACCATAAAATCCCGGCCAACATCCAAAGTACCAGACGTTAAAAGCATAGAGACAGAATTAGTAAAAGTTAAATCTCATGATGTACTGCTGATAGGAGAAGATATGGACGTTATAGACTACAAGCTTTCAAAGTGTTGTAATCCTATACCGGGCGATAATGTTTTTGGTTTTGTGACTGTCAATGAAGGCATAAAAGTACATAGAGTTACCTGTCCTAATGCGCCTGAGCTTTTAGCAAATCACGGACACCGGGTAGTAAAAGCGAAATGGGCATCTCAGCATCAGTCGGCCTTCTTATCTACATTAAAAATAATAGGAACTGACCGTGTAGGTTTAATCAATGATGTAACCTCAATTATTTCAGAGGAGTTGAAGGTAAATATGAGGTCGATGTCAATAGATACAGATAGTGGAATATTCGAAGGGAAAATTACCGTATATGTTAATGACACCTCCCATTTAGATATACTTACCACACAGCTAGAGAAAGTAGATGGCGTGGTGAAAGTTTCCCGTCTGGAGTCGAACGATTCATAAATTAAACGGCTTTTTATTTTAATTCTATATTTGCAATCCTATTTTAATCTGGCATGGCGTTAAACGAGAAAGTATTTGAGGAAGTAACCAAAATTTTCACAGCCTATTTAGAAAATAAAGGCCTTAGAAAAACACCTGAGAGATATGCTATTTTGGAAGAAATATATACGAGAGAAGGCCACTTCGATGTGGAGTCACTCTATATTAGTATGAAGAATAAGAACTACAGGGTAAGCCGTGCTACAGTTTATAATACGCTTGATCTTTTAGTGGAGTGTGACCTGGTTAGTAAACATCAGTTTGGTCGAAACTTGGCACAATATGAGAAGTCTTATGGGTATAAGCAGCATGATCATTTGATCTGTACAGAATGTCATAAAGTCGTAGAATTTTGTGATCCCAGAATACACAATATCCAAACAATGGTAGGCGAGTTACTCAATTTTGATATTCTTCACCACTCTTTAAATTTATATGGCATCTGTCGTGATTGTCAACTCAAACTTGAAACGAAAAAATAAAAATGGAATTCAGTCATCAACTCAATGATCAAATTTTAGAACTCAACTTAGGCGGAGACCTGATTGGGGAGAGTAGCGGGCTTGATATAATAGAGCTTGTTAATAATTACATTAAGGATGAGGTTAAGCTCTGTGTCATTGATATTTCAGGGTTGAGGTATATCAATAGCAGTGGAATAGGAGTATTAATTACGGTTCTCACCAAATTCAGAAATAAAGGAGGAGAAGTGTGCTTATTAAATCCTTCGGAAAACGTGAAAAAGCTATTGATCATCACTAAGCTTAACGCGATATTTAATATTGCTCAAACCAAAGAAGAAGCGAGCGATATATTGAAAAAGAGTTTGTAATGAAGGTTGACTTATTGTTGGGCCTTCAGTGGGGAGATGAAGGTAAAGGAAAAATTGTTGACTTCCTGGCACCTAAGTATGACCTAGTAGCTCGCTTTCAGGGAGGGCCGAATGCAGGTCATACCCTGGAGTTTGATGGCATAAAACACGTACTTCACCAAATACCATCGGGCATATTTAGAAGCGAATTAAAAAATATAGTAGGTAATGGAGTGGTACTGGATCCTGTTATTTTTAAGGAAGAAATAGAGGCACTTGATCAATTCAACCTGACGGTAAAAGAGAATCTTTTTATATCTAAAAAAACTCAGATCATTATACCTACTCACAGGCTTTTGGATGCGGCCTATGAAAAGGCGAAAGGAGTAGAGAAAATAGGATCAACCTTAAAAGGTATCGGGCCCACTTACCAAGATAAAATTGCACGACAAGGAATAAGAGTAGGAGATATCCTGTCCGAAAGATTTAAAGAAAAATATGATCTGCTGAAACAAAAGCATTTAAATATTCTCAAACAGCATGATCTAACTTTCGAACTTGACCAGCTGGAAAACAAATTCTTTGAAAGCATAGCGTTTTTAAAGACGTTTAAGCTCATAGAAAGTGAATATTATATTAACGAGTCAATCGATTTAGGTAAGAGAGTATTGGCAGAAGGAGCGCAAGGCTCTCTTCTGGATATTGATTTTGGTAGCTATCCCTTTGTTACAAGTTCCAATACTACCTCTTCAGGAGCGTGTAGCGGCTTAGGTATTCCTCCAAATAAAATAGGAGAGGTCTATGGAATCTTCAAGGCCTATTGTACTAGGGTAGGTGGTGGACCTTTTCCGACTGAGCTTTTTGATAAAAACGGAGAACAGCTTCAAAAAGAAGGTCATGAATTTGGAGCTACTACAGGAAGGCCTAGAAGGTGTGGATGGCTAGATCTGCCAGCTCTAAAATATGCTGTAATGATCAATGGAGTGACACAGCTATTTATGATGAAAGCCGATGTACTAAGTATTTTCAAAGAAATACATATCTGCATAGGTTATAAAAGAGAAGACGGTACTGAAACTGATATATTTCCTTACGAGGTGGTGGATGAAAAGCTGGAGCCTATTTATCAGCATATGAAAGGCTGGAATACTTCATTAGAGGGAATAAAAAATTACGAACAATTGCCCAGTGAGTTGAAAAAGTATGTTTCCTATATAGAAAGCGTGCTAAATGTACCAATCAATATTATTTCTACTGGTCCTGATCGAACTGAAACTATCTGGAAGAAAGAAATATTAGTTTGATCCTTTCAATTTTCTAAGATAATTATAGTGTTAGATATAACATCCCTTCGTATCTTCGCGTCCCCTTCGGGCGGAAGGAAAAGATTACAGTTTTGATTTGATGGGAGGGGTGTAAAAAAATAAATCAATTTTTTTTCTCTTTAGATATTGGAAAGGGTGATA
>JBCCSU010000046.1:0-22000 GCA_039199635.1 Bacteroidota bacterium
AATGCACGATAGAAGATGGATGCTTATGGATGAACACCATAGGTTTATGACCATCAGAAATAATCCTGAATTTCTTTTTTTTAAGGTAGGGTTTTCTAAAGATTCCTTCAAGATTTCACACCATGAAAGTAGTCTTGAACTACCGTTAAGCATACACAATGGAGAGGAGGTAAGATGTCAAATTTGGGATGATGAAGTGGAGGCGATTCAATGTAACCCTGAAATTAATCAATGGTTTTCAGAGCGAATAGGTACTCAATGCTCATTAGTTTACATGCCAGATGAATCTGAGCGTAAAATTAAGCCCGAGTGGGGCGGTACAGAGGTGAGTTTTTCGGATGGTTATCCTTTATTAGTAGCAGGTGAAGCTGCGTTGCGCGATCTAAATAATAAGATGAATGAGCCTGTTGAAATGATTCGCTTTAGACCTAATCTGGTATTTGCCGGAGGCCACCCATATAGCGAATTCAACTGGGGAAAATTCAGTGTAGGTAACGTAAAATTTCAAGGTTTAAAACCTTGTACCCGCTGTATAGTTACCACTTATGATCCTCACACTGCCGTTAGGGGAAAAGAGCCTTTGCTCACACTTTCCAGGCAAAAGATAAATAATAACATCGTTTTTGGTCAGCATGCTAAATCGATAGAATGTGGTGAAATTAAGGTGGGTGATACCATTAAAGTATCAGATTTTAAATCACAGCCTTATGCGGAAATTCCAGAATTGAGCCGTTAACTTCGAGCATGGCATTTTTTTACCTTAAGGCGCTTCATATCATTTTTGTGGTCACGTGGTTTGCCGGATTGTTTTACATTGTAAGGATATTCATTTATCAGACAGAAGCCAATCAAAAAACTGAACCTGATAGATCCATACTCATTAAAGAATATAAGCGTAATGCCAAGCGTCTATGGTTAGGCATCGCTTGGCCTTCTGCCATTCTAACATTAATTCTAGGGTTTACTGTATTATGGAAAGTACCAGCATACTGGTATGAGGGATTTATGCACGTTAAGCTGGGGCTAGTATTTCTGTTTTATATTTATCAAGGTATTTGCCATAAAATATACCGAGAACAGCAGCGGGATATTTATAAATATTCATCTCAACAGTTACGTGTATGGAATGAGGTAGCTACCATATTTCTGGTAGGTATAGTATTTATAATTGTTCTAAAAAATACTTTAAGTATGCTGTGGGGCTTTGTTGGGTTGTTAATATTTACCTTTGTGCTGGTTATTGCAATAAGAATATATAAGAAAATAAGGGAGAAAGATGAAAAGTAGATTGGTGCTAATCGGTACATTTTTTTTATGTGTTATGATATTAGGCTGCGACTTACAAACGGAAAAGAAGCTGCCTTATTTAGGGAGACGTGAAATCAATAATGGAGATACAATCTATCACACTATAGCAGACTTTAAATTTGTAGATCAAGATAGCAATTACGTTACCCAAGCTACCTTTAAGGACCAGATCTATGTGTCCGATTTTTTCTTCACCTCATGTCCTACCATTTGTCCGGTCATGAAAACTCAGATGCTTCGAGTTTATGAAAAATACAAGGAAAATAAGGAGGTAGCTATTTTGTCGCACAGTATTGACCCTAAACATGATACAGTAGCTGTATTGAAATCTTTTGCCGAGCGGTTGGGTGTGGAAAGTAACACCTGGAAGTTTGTAACAGGTGATAAAGACGAAATATACAAAGTAGGACAAACCTCATATATGGTAAGTGCCGTAGAAGATCCAACCGAGCCAGGCGGTTTTATTCACAGTGGAGCTTTTATTTTAGTAGACAAGGAGAGAAGAGTGCGTGGAATATATGATGGTACCGTAGCTGATCAGGTAGATATATTGATGTCTGACATGGAGCTGCTGCTAAAAGAATATGAATAGGCTCATTGCTGTGACATGCCTGTCCGTAATGTGTGCTGCATGTACAGGTAAGACCGGAAACTCTAATTCGAGTGTTTCAGAAGAAGTAAAACTCGAGCAATATATTGTAGAGGGAAGAACACTGTACCTACAACATTGTAGCAGTTGCCACCAAGCAAACGGGCAAGGTTTGGCCCGTCTTTACCCTCCATTGAATAATTCAGATTACCTGAATAATAATGTTGAAAAAGTAGTTTGTAATATCAAATATGGAATGAGTGGACCGCTTTTGGTCAATGGCATAGAGTATAACCAAATGATGCCGGGTAATCCTCGTCTTACTCCTTTGGAAATCGCTGAGATCACTACATATATTTATAATTCTTGGGGCAGGTCAGATGGGTTGGTAGGAGTGCTGGATGTGGAAAAGTATTTGAATAACTGTGAAGAAAAAGATTAAAGGATCACCTTCATTTTAACCGTTGCTTTGGTTGTTCCTTCCTTTACTTGGATATACGTATCCTCAAAACTTGGTGGCCCGAAATTACCCATTGATTTTCTTGAAAAGCCGAACGGCTCCTTTGGAATACCGGCCCAGTTGGTATCCAATTCGCCGTTTTCATTTTCATCGTGTATTACACTCACAGCGTACTTCCCTTCCGGAATCTCGGCAAATACAATAGGTTTACCAGCCTCAGATGGTGCAATTGTTTTTACTTGAAAACTCTTTTTAAGAAAAGAGTCTTCATTTTCAAATAGAGCAACAATAAGGACACCTTTTTGAGATTTTATATTCTTAATGGTGATCTCAATTTCTCCTAGGTTGGACGGGAGTTGTGCGGACGTGATAAAAAGAAACAGACTTAATAATTGCGATGTCACTACATTTTTTATCAGCCAAGATAACAAAATTGGTGCCTGATTTCAACCGTTGATTTGGTTTACTACGCTTGAAGTTTAGCACCATCGTTACCCAACAATATGGGCTCAGCGAAGCGGCCTTTTTCATCTTTTACTTCCAGATTAAGCACACCGCGCGGGCATACGGAGGAGCATACGCCACAACCTACACAAGATGATCGGATAATATTTTGTCCACGTTGCGCGTACCATCTCACATCTATACCCATCTCGCAGTAGGTAGAACAATTTCCGCAGCTGATACACTGACCACCATTTGTGGTAATTCTGAATCTTGATTTAAATCTTTGAACCAACCCTAAATACGCTGCCAAGGGGCATCCAAACCTGCACCATACTCTATTACCCATTAACGGATAAAATCCTGTACCTACTACTCCTGCAAATCCTGCACCTATCCAGGCTCCGTAAACAGATCGGACATCATAACTACTTACCCCGAATAGTTGACTGCTACCTGTCCAGTAGGTATATAGCACGCTTGCTGTCATTATCACGGCAAAAACCAAAACAGAATGAATGAGCCAGCGTTCAATTTTCCAGGCTTTCAGGGACTTATCAGATAGCTGCCGGTAAGGGTCGCCCAGAGTTTCTGCTAGTCCCCCACAGCCACAAACCCATGAACAATACCAACGCTTACCAAAAAAATAAACAAATACTGGTACCCCAACCAGTATCAAAGCTATTCCCCAACCTAACATAAAAATACCGAGGCCACCGTTTGACAGAAGTGTTTCCAGCTCATTGTCAAAAAAGAAATCATAGTCTAACGGCCATATATTTTTAAAATCGAAATAGGGTTGGTTCAGCCTAAGCAGTATTTCCGGAATTAGAAAGGCAAAAGCCGTTTGAAAAAACATTACGGATAGGGTTCTTATTACCTGGTACTTACTATGCCGATATTTTATGATCATTCTCACCCCCATCACCAGGATGCATAGCGTGTAAATAAAGCCATAAAGAAAAAACCGACCGGCATCTGATCCTTTTAAAAATTGACTAACAGGATCTACGGTAATGATCCAACTGGTCATATACTCAGGGTAGAAATAAAGTAAGATATAGAATACGATGAGAAAAGACCCCGTTAAAATTCCTAACCATCCCACATTAGTCATTGCCCTTTGGAATAAACCGTCATTTTTTATACCAGGAGGACCATCTTTAATCTTGGGCAGTATGTATAGCATTGCCCCTATAATACTTAACACATAGGTGAGCAGTAAAAACAACCCTGGATTACTGCTTACCGCACCTTTGCTAGCTGCTTTAGTTATAGAATACTTGAGATCTTTTATCTTGTATTTATCAAAGCCCTTTTCATTAATGATCTGATATAGCTTGATGTTATTGGCTACATTAAACACTTGCAGTTGCATTTCATCTTTACTACTGAATTCGCGTCCGTCCAGCCATCCACCATAGTCTTTAAACGTCTTTATTTTATATTTACCTTCAGCACTTTGATCAAATACTGTTTCTAATGATGAAATTTGAAATACTCCATCGTTTTTGGAAACGATCTCCTCTACCTCTTCCTCAGTTATACCATAAATAGCCAGTTGAGCCTCGTTAACCTGTTTAAAAACTTTCTCCAGGTCATTGATTATTGAAATGTTACTGCCGTAAACCTTACCCAACATATCACTATTGGCTTCAAAAAGGTTGGCTTTGTCCCCTAGCTGGTTTTGCAGAATTCCCGAGTTAATCGTGTAAGACTCCATAAAAAAGGAGCCTATAAAAAGCCCAAAACCTGTTAAGAAAAGAGCTAAACCTACTGCTTTTATTGCTTTCATCTAAAAATTGATTCTAGTATTGATTTT
The DNA here is from genome assembly GCA_039199635.1 of Bacteroidota bacterium. GTDB lineage: Bacteria > Bacteroidota > Bacteroidia > Cytophagales > Cyclobacteriaceae > Fulvivirga. The sequence continues at coordinate 4,624 of JBCCSU010000046.1, forward strand.
TTTCCTTTTAACTGAATTTGGCGCTCAGGGTGTACTTTATTAAAAGCATCGGCAATCTCTTTTTCATGCCTATCAAAGAATTCAGGATCGAAATTGGCTTTTCTCAAGTGTTCAAGTATGTAGAAAATGTCACGTTTTTCAGTAAGCCACTGATCAAAACACTCATGTCTTAAGCGGATACCGAATGTATTTACTCCGAGAAAGATTTTCGAGTTTTTATCGAAAATGAAATGCATGCATTTTTTTCCGCTTTTATGCTCCCAATAAAACTCTGCTTCATCTTCTTTCAGCTGACTCCATACCCACCCGTAAGTTTGATATTCAATGTCAAAAAACTTGGCGGAGTTAAACCAATGACCTGGGAGGTAAGCGGTACGGCTACCTGTGATTGTCTTAGCCACCGTTTCACCCATCATCCTACCAGTATACCAGACCTGTTCTATTGGTCTTCGGTGGGGAAGCGGTTCCCTTCGTTCTGCACAATCCCCAATTGCGTATATGTCAAGGGCGTTGGTCTCAAGATACTCATTAACCATAATGCCACGACCGGTTTCTATGCCTGATTCCTTCGCAAGATCAATGTTAGGATGTACACCGGCAGTGAGACCCACAAACTGACAAGGTATCTCATCTCCTTCCGAAGTGATTACTGCCCTCACGTGCCCTTTATCATCAGCTAATATCTCTTTAAGCTCGCTTCCTAGCCTAAGGTCAACATGATGTTCTACAATATGATTGCTTATTACACAGGCTTCTTGGTGAGGCAGTACGTTATTCCAAAATTTCTTTTCACGAACGAGAAAAGTAACCTCAATATTTTTTGACCGTAACATTTCTGCCAGTTCTACGCCTATGAGTCCACCACCTACAATCACTCCTCTCTCTATTCCCTGAGTATGTTTCTCTATATATTGAAGATCCTGGTAGCTCACCATGCCGCTAACCCCTTCCAGATCTTGACCCGGCCAACCGAATTTATTAGGTTTAGCCCCGGTGGCCAAGACTAATTGATCAAAGTCCATTTTGCCTTGCAACTTCAGCTGAATAGATTTTGATTCTGTGTCGATATGCTCCACAAAATCATTTACCAAATTGATACGATTTTTTTTCCAGAACTGATCTTCATAGGGTTTGGTATTTTCAAATTTCATGTGCCCCATATATATATACATGATGGCTGTTCTTGACCAGAAGTGATCAGTTTCAGCAGAAATAATGGTAATTTCATGATCGCTGAGTTTACGCACATGGCGGGCTGCAGTAACTCCGGAAATTCCATTTCCTATAATAATAGTATGCGGCATTGGTCGAATAGATTGTAGTACAATTTGGACAATTTTACGGGTCTTTCCTATACATGTTTTGGAAACCTATATTCTTGTCATTGGATTGACAAAGCCTGTTAAATGAAAAATAGAGATACGCTGATGGTTATGATTTTAGCCCTTGAAAGTGATTTTGTCCGCCTTATGACACAACTTGGCTGGCGAGCTATCCGTTACTTTTGGCAACCAAAGAATAAAAACATGACAAGGGTATTGATTATAGTTTTGGCGCTTTTTTCAAGTAGCATTTCAGTCAATGGGGCAGATGTAACTTCCTTCTTTTCAGAAGCAGATGCTTTTTTAAAGAAGTATGTGGATAACGGTAAAGTTCACTACCAAAAGATAAGCGAGAACATTTCTTCAATAGAAAAATTGTACAACGATATTGGTGATATGGACATCTCCTCGGCCAACCCACAAACTAAAAAGGCCTTCTATATTAATGCATACAATTTAGTGGTCATTTATCAAGTAGCTAAGTTCTATCCTCTAAAATCACCGTTGGACAGAAGCGGTTTTTTTGATCGTGTGAAACATAATGTGGCCGGTGAATCCATCACACTGAATGCGCTTGAGATAAAGAAGCTAGTCCTAACTAATAAAGACCCAAGAATTCATTTTGTACTTGCTTGTGCTGCTGTCAGCTGTCCTCCTTTAGCAAGCTTCGCTTACTTACCCGGTAAACTAGACGGACAATTAAATACTAGAACCAAGCTTTCTATTAATAACAGTAACTGGCTTAAAGTGAACGCTAGCGCAAAAGAAGCTTCCATTTCCAAAATTTTCGACTGGTACAAGAAGGATTTTACCATGAACGGCGAAAACACTGTTATTGAGTTTATTAACAAGTACAAAAATTCTCCAATTCCCAGTTCCTATTCAGTTGTTCACTACGAATATGATTGGAGTCTGAATGAAGGGTAATGATCTAAAGCAGAGATTCAATCACACTTTTAAGGGAGTCAAATTGGGCTCCTTTTTCGTTTTTCCAGATTGTTTTATCACGACTTTGAATGATCTCGATCTTTTTTTTAGCTCCAGGATCTACCCCGAAACCATTCCGCTCCAGCGCATTCTTAGTCCATAAGTAAAGATGCCCATCCCCTATAACATCGATGGATTCTTTAGAGATAGTTTTCTCTAAATAACCGGTTTTTAGATCAAAGCCTTTTAGGTTAAAAACTTCATCTATTTTGCCGTTCAATACCAGATCTTCAGGAAAACCTTTGATCAGCTTTTGGTCTGCACCTACTATCCAGAGCTCATCTGCCGCCTGGAGTGCCAGGTCCAGCTCGTGAGTAGCCATCAGAATAGCTTTATTCGATTCCCTCGACAGTTTTTTTAATAAATTAATTACTTCAACCCTGTTGTTCAGGTCCAGATGGGCGGTTGGTTCATCTAAGATAATAACGGGAGTCTCCTGACATAGTGCACGTGCTATCATCACTTTTTGTCTTTGTCCATCGCTAAGTTCAAAAATTCGCCTACCTGTTATATCCTCAACCCCAGCGTGTTTAATGGCTTTTTGAATGGCCTCTTTATCTCTATTTGTGAAATTTATAGTCCAGCTTGTATGAGGATATCTCCCGAAAGCAATAACTTCTCCTACAGTAAGGTTTCCAATATTGATACTATCTGTAAGTACTACGCTTACAGAGAAAGCGAATTCTTGAATCGTATAGTGCGATAAAGACTTATCGGCGAGCTGAATAGAGCCAGCTAAGGGCTTTTGGGCTTTGCAAAGTGTTTTGATCAAAGTGGATTTACCGATACCATTTGGCCCCATTAAGCACACGAGTTGACCTGTTCTTAGATCAAAATTCAACTCTTGAAGTACAGGTATCTCTTTCTTACCTCTTCGATACCCTATTTCTAAATCCTTAGCGGAAAGAACAGCCTCTTTTTTCATCGGTGAAAGGAGTTTTTGATTCCGCCTTTAGAAACGATAAGCCAGATCACTACCGGAGCGCCTATAAGCGAAGTTACAGCATTGATCGGGAGCACACTTTGGAAACTGGGTATCTGAGCAACGGTATCACAAAAGAGCATGATGATAATGCCAGATAGAGCTACTGCCGGGATCAGAACTTTGTGATCAGAGGTATTGAATACAAGCCTAGTCAAATGTGGTACTGCCAATCCTATAAATGCAATTGGTCCACAAAAAGCTGTAATTCCACCTGCCAATAGACTTGTGCTTAAAATAATAAGTATCCGCGCTTTAGTTACATTAAGCCCCATAGTACGCGCATAATTTTCGCTAAGAAGTAAAGTGTTCAAAGGTTTAAATGATATTACACTTATTAAAAGCCCAATAACGATAAAAAAACATAATATCTTCAGTTCATCCCAGCCTAAACCACCCAGGCTTCCGAATGTCCAAACCATATAGATCTGCAGCTGCTTAGCATCACTGAAGAATTGTAAAACGCTCACTGCAGCTCCGGCAATGCTACCAAACATCAGCCCAACGATTAACAAAGTCATGCTATCACGAACTTTTAAAGAGACGATAGAAACACAGATAAGCACTATAAAAGAGCCAATACTGGAAGCGATTATTACTACCCAATTATTAAGCTGAAGGCTGGTGAAGATACCAATAACAGAATAGTTTAAAAGCACTACCAATGCTACTCCTAAGCTGGCCCCTGAGCTTATTCCAAGTACATAAGGTCCAGCTAATGGATTTCTGAAAAGAGTTTGCATTTGAAGGCCGGACACACCTAAAGCTGCACCAGCCAATAAAGCAGTAAGCGCCTTAGGCAACCTGAAGTGAAGTATGATGTTTAGCCAACTCTCCTTTTCGGCACTTCCAGTGAAGAGGGCTTTTGCTACTTCCGGTAAGGGTATAGATACACTTCCCAGTGAAATATTGAATAAGAATAAGATCAAGATGACCACAGGCAGTATAATGACTACCTTAAAGAAAATACTCCGATTTGATGTGAAATAGGTCACAGCTATTTTAGCTGTTTGTAAAAATACAGGTCATGTTCGGCCATAATTTCAGGGTGAAAGATTTTTGCTAGGTCTTTTAACACCAGATCGGGCCTGGAGAAGCCAGCTTCATAATAATCATCACCCCCATTTTCATTAGCGCGAGCGTTACTGTTAAAAACCATCCCTGTTTCGTAAGCTTTGAATTTTGAATAGCGTTCGTCCGCTGCTTCGAGTTCGCTAAGCGTATTGAAGCCGTGTACGTTCAGCCATATATCAGCTTCCACAGCCCTATCGTAAACAGCTTCAAAGCTTAACTCAATACTTCCGGTTTCGGTGTTTTCTTTCCATAAGTAATCTGCTCCGGCATCGCTTAAGAATTTAGCCATCCAACTATTGCCTCCTGGCATATACCATACCCCATTGTAGTCCATGCCGTTAAATGTAGTTGGCTTTTTTTCTACCGTACTTAGTAAATCCTTAACCCTATTATACTCCGATTCAATAGATATAAATACCGAATCGGCCATTTCTGTTTTCTGAAACAGAGCACCAAATAGTTTAATCCATTCTGCCCTTCCTAAAGGAGTTGTTTCCAAATAGTCGGCATTTACTATGGTAGCGATCCCTGCCTTTGAGAGCGGGCTCAAGTGCTTGTAATTTCCGTCCATCGTAAAAGTCATGAGTAGTTCAGGGTCTACTTCCAATACAACTTCGGTATTCAAACTATAGTCTTTACCTAGTTCAGCCACTTCACCGGCTTCTATTCTCGTGGTTATAGACGGTGCAGAAACCAGTGCTAACGAGGGGAAACCTACTAGCGTACTTTCAGTATTTAAGAGGGTTAATCCTGGTAAATGAGTGGTAGAAGTGCACGCAAATTTTTCAACCGGAGTTCGTATTATTCTGGTGCTCCTAAGAGAATCAGGTACTTCCTGATCTTTGGGAATAAGGTAGTAAGTCAGTGATGTTTCGGCGCCTTTGAAAGGTTCGGTAATTTGAACTATTGAGATATTTTGAACATGATCAATTTTCAATTTTTCAGCATAATTCAACGATACTAAAGCAGTTTCGGCCTGCTCAGATGGTTTATTAACAGCTTCTTTTTGGTCAGAATTGCAAGAGGCTATCATTAGTAATGCTGGAAAAAATACTGTTAGAGATACTTTTTTCATAATGTATAGATAGCGGGCAATAATACAATATGTTTTGCAATGGATAAAGTTTTAGTACCTTCGCATGTACTTATTGGTTTTTGTTCAGTTCACAATTGATCAAAATTAAAATGGGAATTTCGTGATCAATAAAATTTGAAATTCGAAAGCTGTACCCGCAACTGTAAGCTCTTTTTATTTATTCACAATCTCTGCCACTGTTTCATCAGATACCTATCGGAGAAATGGGAAGGCGTGAATAACATAGAGCAAGCCAGGAGACCTGCCAATTTGTTTTTAGATAAGCTTTCGGGAGTTAAGGCTTGGGCTGATCTCGGTTATTTCCGTGCTACCCATGTATTTCGTAAGCTTTGGCGTGTTAAGCAGTCAAAGTAATGAAAAGGTTAAAGTTGTTAAGCATTCTGGTATTGCTTGTGGATTTATCTTATTCACAGGAAACGAAAGACACATTACGGTTGAGTAATGTGGAGGTGGTTTCATCACGCCTTAAGTCTTTTGGTACGGCCAATAAGGTTGTGGCTATCTCCGGCACATCGGCACTGGCTAAAAACCAAACTAACCTGCGTCAAATTCTAGCTTCCCAGAGTAGTGTAAACATAAGAGCTTATGGCGTAAGCGGACTATCTACCGTATCATTTCGGGGTACGGGGAGCAACCATTCCGCTATATTTTGGGAAGGAGTAAATCTTCAAAGCCCAATGAATGGAGGGCTCGATCTTACCCTTTTACCCATTTCATTTGTTGATGATGTTCAACTTCAACTGGGTGCCAGTGGTGCGCTGTTTGGGGCCGGTACTTTAGGAGGATCTATTCAGCTTAAATCATCGCAGCCAATATTTGAGAAAAAGCCCATTTCTATTTCTTTGGATCAGCAAATCGGAAGCTTCGGTCAGTATTATCAAGGCGGAACCATCTCACTGAGTCAGAATAACATCCAAATGAAAGTGAGAGCATTCAGAAATACAGCCGATAATAATTTTGAATTTTACAATCGATTCGTGCAGCGAAATGAAGAGCAGGAAAATGCAGCCATTGATCAGCATGGCGTACTCATTGAGCCTTCGCTCAAATTAGGGAAAAACGGAATTCTGCAGGCAAAGTATTGGTACCAGGATAATACTGTTCAAATTCCGAAAACCGCTAGCGAAGGAGGTATATCGGATGATATTCAAAAGGACCGATTTCATAGAAGTGTACTTACTTATACATCGCAGTGGGAGAATGCTAAAATTAAGGCGCTTACAAGTTTTTTAAACCACCGTTTGAGGTTTAACCAAGCCATGCCGAATATCTCTAATTCCTGGATCTCAGAGTTTCAGGGCGATTTGAATCTCAGGCGTAATGTACAGTTACAAGTGGGTGTTAATCATACCTATGAAGTTGCAGAAGTGAGAAATTACGGAGGCAACGACCCTAGACGTAATCAAACTGCACTGTTTGCTTCAGTAAAAAAGTTATTTTCCTCAAAAATGGAAGCTACATTGGCGGCCCGTCAGACCTACGTAGATGGCGAGTTAACACCCTTTGTGCCTTCACTAGGGCTGGAGTTTTTTGCCAACCGATGGTATAGCATCAAGGCTAAAGTGGCTAAAAGTTTTCGCCTACCTACGTTCAATGATCTGTACTGGGTAAGTGGCACGGACAATGGAAACCCTGATTTAACATCAGAGCAGGGCATTAATCTTGAGTTGGGTCATAAAATTAGTTATGATAACCTGGATCTTGAGCTAACTGCATATAGTAACCATATTGATAATTGGATTCAGTGGCGTCCTAATGATCGTGGTAATTGGTCGCCAATTAATGTGCTAAGAGCCTGGACACGTGGTATTGAGTTTGCCAGTGCCTACACTTATCGCTTACGTGACGATCTAACGCTTGCGGGAACATTAAATTATACCTATACCAGAGCGACTAGTGAGCGAGTAAACAGTGCAATCAGTGCATCAGAGAAGGGGAAAGATTTGATCTATGTACCAAGGCATCAGGGTGCAGCCATTGCCACCATAAATTGGAAGAAAACGTTTTTTATGATAAATCAAACGTACACCGGGCGGCAATTTACTACTTCAGATAATAAGGAGCGTTGGGCTTTGGATCCCTTTGCTTTGTTAGACGTTGCCATCGGTCATTCTACACTACTGAAGCAACACTCGCTTTCGGTTTCCTTGCGGATAAATAATATTATGAACCAGGCTTACGAAATACGCAGTGCCTATCCCATGCCAGGAATCAACTATAATTTGAACTTGAATTACATTTTTAACTAAACTCTAACATGAAAAACTTTTTGAAACGAAATCTTTTTATCGTCTTTATTGGTCTAATGACGTTTTCAGGTTGTTCTGATGACGATGATAACCCGAGAGTTATTCCTGGTGAGCAGGGCTTTTTTATTGTAAACGAAGGGTTATTTGGTGCAGGTAACGCATCCCTCTCGTTTTTTAATAAACAAACTGAAGAGATTCAAAATGATGTTTTTTTTGAAGCTAATAATCGTCCTTTGGGTGATCAAGCACAATCTATGATAGTCACCGATGGTAGGGGATATGTTGTTGTTCAAAATTCCAATAAAATTGAAGTTATTAATGCAGAGGACTTTACCTCTATCACTACGATCGATGAAAATGATGGGTTGCAGTCTCCGCGCTATCTATTGGTCGTGAGTGATTCCAAAGCCTATATCTCTGACTGGGGGCCATCAGGTGCAACAGGATTTTTACGAGTATTAGATTTAAATACGAACGAAATTACAAACTCTATATCCGTTGGATTTGGCCCAAACCGGATGGTGTTATCTGGAGACAACGTCTATCTGACACACTCAGGAAGGTTTAATGACCAGACCTTTGAATTTATACCTGATCAGACCTTAATGATCATCAATACAAATACTGATGCGGTTACTACAGAAATAGAACTAGGAGATAACTCAAATGCTGCACAAGTAGATAATGCAGGCAATGTATGGGTATCGGGAGCGGGAAATCTTGTATTTGGTGGAGCTCCGGATTTTGCTTTGGATTTGGATGCCTCTACTTCAGGTTATATTGCCAGGATCTCTCCTAACAATGTGATTTTGTTCGAACTACCAGTTAAGGGAACTGGCCCGAATAATCTAGAGATCAATCCTAATGGTGACTTGCTTTACTTCAACTACCAAGGAGCTATTGTTACCGCCAGTACAACCTTAAATAGTTCGAATGAAATAGAGATCAACTCTTTTATATCAAAAAGCTTTTATGGATTTTCTGTAGATCCAGTGTCCGGTGAGTTCATTGGTGGTGTGGCTCCAAATTTCACGAGTGACGGTAGTATCGAGCGTTATACCACTTCAGGTACTTTAATAGACAGTTATACAGTTGGGATTGGTCCAAACGGGGCAGTTTTCAAGTAATGGCGGGCCCTAGGATTGTAAGCTTACTACCGAGTAGCTCAGAAATAGTGGTTTCCCTGGGCTTTGAAGATTCATTAGTAGGAAGGTCACATGAGTGCGACTTTCCTACTCATCTTAAACAATTACCGGTACTCACAGCCCCTAAGTTCAATCCAAACGGTTCGAGCTTAGAGATCAATGAAGACGTTAGTGAGATTTTACGCTATGGCCTTTCCGTATATAAACTGGATGTCAAACTTCTGGAAGAACTAGAGCCGGATTTTGTAGTTACGCAATCACAGTGCGAGGTATGTGCCGTAAATATGAAAGAAGTGGAGGCGGCAGTTTGTCAGTTAATAAGCTCTGAACCTACCATTATAAATCTCGAACCAAATAGTCTTCAAGATGTATTTGATGACATTGCACGAGTAGGTGAAGCACTGGATGCTTCGAAAAAGGCAACGACTATTATGTATGGAATCAAAGATTCGTTTGAATCCATTAGAAAGAAAACGGCAAAAGCCCCAAAGCCGAAATTAGCCACAATAGAATGGTTAGACCCGATCATGCTTGCGGGTAATTGGGTGCCTGAGTTAGTAGAAATAGCTGGTGGCGAAAGCGTTCTATCTATCAAAGATGAGCACTCGCATTACTTTTCTTGGGAGCAAATACGTGATGAAAAACCAGATGTTATTGCAGTGATGCCCTGTGGCTTTAATATAGAACGTACTATGAAGGAGATGCATCTCCTCACCACTCTACCAGGGTGGTATGATATGGATGCCGTGAAGAATAAGAGGGTATACGTTACAGATGGGAATCAATACTTTAACCGGCCTGGTCCAAGGCTAAAAGAATCTGCTGAGATCTTATCCGAGATTTTACATCCGGAACTATTTGCACCTCATCATTTGGGTACTGGCTACATCAAATTTGAGTCATGATACACATGATCACTGGTGGGGAGCGATCAGGCAAATCATCTTATGCACAGCAATTGGCTTTAGAAGCGAGTAATGTGCCTATCTATTTCGCTACGGCAAAGGTTTGGGATAATGAGTTTAAAGAGCGTATCCGAAGGCACAAAACTGAACGCGATCAACGATGGCAATTGATAGAATCAGAAATTGAAATATTCCGTTGCTTACCAGAAAGTGGAAGAACGGTTGTAATAGATTGTATCACCCTGTGGTTGACCAATCTTTTTTCGTTTCATAAAAGTGATAAACGTCAAGCGTTTGATGAGGCTAAACAAGAAGTCAATCAGCTATCAGCTTATCCAGGAAATCTATTTGTAGTTACGAATGAAATAGGGATGGGAGTGCACGCACCTCACTCAACAACTCGTGATTTTGTGGAACTCCAGGGTTGGACAAACCAGCATTTGGGGAAAAATGCAGATAAAGTCACATTGATGGTATCCGGTATTCCGATGACTGTAAAATGAATTAATAGTGGGAGAATTGAAAAAAGCAAAGAAGGAGAAATTCTATTACATAGAAAACGGATTATACGTATTCACCGAAGCCTATCATAAAAACCGAGGTTATTGCTGTAAAAGCGGATGCAGACATTGCCCTTACGGGTTTAAGAAAGAGTCATGACTTATGAATCATTAAAAAAAGGAAGCTTTGAAGCTCTTTTAAAAGAAAAAATCGATAATAAAACTAAGCCCTTTGGTGCTCTTGGTCGTCTTGAACAATTGGCGTTTCAAATTGCTAGCGTTCAGCAGACATTAAATCCAGTTTTAAAATCCCCAAAACTCTTCGTATTTGCAGCTGACCACGGTATTGTTAAAGAAGGTGTAAGTGCTTATCCATCTGAAGTTACTTATCAGATGGTACTTAATTTCTTAAAGGGTGGTGCTGCTATCAACGTGTTTTGCAAGCAAAATAATATCGATCTACAAATAGTAGACGCGGGTGTAGATGCCGACTTTTCTGTCATTCACGGTGTGATAAATAGAAAAATTGCTAAAGGCACTCAAAACTTTTTGTATTCTCAAGCCATGACTGCAGAGCAATGCCATACTGCTATTTCGTATGGCGGAGATTTAATTGATTCAGAGAGTGAAACCTCTATATTTTGCTTCGGGGAAATGGGTATCGGGAATACCTCGTCTGCCAGTATGCTCATGAGCTTATTTTGTGATTTACCGATTGAGTATTGCGTAGGTAGAGGTACGGGCCTGTCGGATGAACAGTTTGCTCATAAATTATCTGTTTTGATCAGGTCACTAGGAAATCACAATGTAGACAAATCCGATACTATTCAAGTACTTTCTACTTTTGGCGGCTTTGAAATTGCTATGATGGCTGGAGCTATGATGGCGGCAGCAGAAAATGGCAAGTTAATTATGGTGGATGGGTTTATAGCTACCGCAGCGTTTTTAGTCGCTTTCAAAATAGTACCTGAAATTCTATCCAAAGCCATATTTAGTCATGTTTCTGATGAACAAGGGCATTCAAAAATGTTAGATTTTTTAGGTGCTGAACCTCTCTTAAAACTGGACCTGAGGTTAGGTGAAGGAACAGGGTGTGCTCTGGCCTATCCTTTAGTCCAGGCTGCGGTTAATTTCCTAAATGATATGGCTTCTTTTGAATCAGCAGGTGTAAGTAAATAGTATTGTAACTATGCTTAGGCAAGAGATCAGGGTCTTCTTTACAGCGTTAATGTTTTATTCGCGGATTCCCTGCCCTAAATGGGTAGATCATTCTTCTGAAATGTTGAATAAAGCTACACGGTATTTTCCGCTGATTGGATGGATTGTAGCTGGAATATCCGGTGGTGTATTATATGCGTTCATTCAAATACTTCCAACATCTGTAGCAATCATACTCTCTATGATCGCCAGTATTTTAGTAACCGGAGCATTTCACGAAGATGGTTTTGCGGATGTATGTGATGGCTTTGGCGGAGGCTGGACCAAGAAGCGGATACTAGAGATTATGAAAGATAGCGTAATCGGCGCCTATGGAGTAGTGGGTATGGTACTGATTTTACTACTGAAATATTTGGTGCTGCGGGAGTTATCGTTTTTATTATCATTACTTGATTTATGCGCCATCTTATTTTCAGCTCATGCTGTAAGTCGTTTCATGGCAGTTCTATTAATTAAATTTTCCGCATACGCCAGAGAAAATGAAGATGCAAAAGCTAAACCCGTAGCGAAAAGGTTACCAACATCTTCGTTTTTAGTAGCCTTTGTTTTTGGTTTGGCTCCACTTATCTACTTTCAATCCATTTACATACTATTAGCGATCTTACCTCTCTTATTGATAACGGCTTATTTAGGGAGGTATTTTAGGAAATGGATTGGTGGATATACTGGTGATTGTTTGGGCGCTACTCAGCAAGTGACCGAAGTGGTTTTTTATCTAAGTTGCTTAGGAATATGGAAATTTATTTAGTGCGGCATACTACTCCGAATATCGAAAAGGGAGTTTGTTATGGGCAGGCGGATATTGACGTAACTCAGACGTTTGAAAGTGAGGTGAAACGCATAGAACAGTTACTTCCTGATGGATCAAAGTGTATCTCAAGTCCCTTACTACGATGTAGAAGAATGGCAGATCGTATTTCAGAGAGCTATGAGTTAGACAATCGTTTAAAAGAAATGTCTTTCGGAGAATGGGAGCAGAAAAAATGGTCTGATATTAACGAAACCTCTTTAAATCAATGGATGCAAGACTTTGTTAATAATGCTCCTCCTAGAGGAGAGTCATTTAATGATCTTATGAAACGTGTTCTGGATTTCTGGAATGACTTAACCAAAAATAAGTCCGCTGAAAAAATCGTAGTCTGTACGCATGGCGGTGTGATCCGTTCTATTGTAGCTCAATTATTATCCATGCCATTAGAACAGGTGTTTAACTTTCATTTGGACTTTGCCAGTCTCACTAAAGTGGCTATTCATCATCAACAATTTAGACTAGAATACCTGAATCGCTAATGATTTTCAGGGTAACTTATTCGGTTCACAGAATGTTTTATGCCAAATGTACGAGACGTTCATGATCAGTAAGAAGGACCTTTTGTAATGAGATTTGCTTTGTGTTTTCGCCAGGACGTATTGTTAAAAGTCCATTGACCTTGAACAGTGGTAAACGATTTCTATAGACCATGAAAAAAACGAAAATCAGCGTAAGCTGGAGCGGTGGAAAGGACTCTGCTTTTGCACTTTATCAGTTACTAAAAGGGAACAATTATGAAGCTTTAGAGCTACACACCGTGTTTAATGCTGAAAATAATAGAGTAGGCATGCACGGAACACATGAAAAACTAATAGAAAAACAGGTCGAGGCACTTGGTATACCTCTAACCAAACTTTACCTCGATTCATCTCATACGTCAAATGCGTACGAAAAGTTGATCATGGATCATTACAGAGTGTTAATTGATCAGGGAATTCATCATGTCATGTTTGGTGATATCTTTCTCGAAGATCTTAAAGAGTTTCGAGATAGCATACTTAAAAAATGTGGCTTGATTGGAGTATATCCGCTCTGGGAAAAGACATCTGAGGAACTGCTGGATGATTTTATAGATTCGGGATTCAGGTCGGTGATCTGTGCCGCGGATGCTGAAAAAATACCAAAAGAATATGTAGGTCGATATCTAGGACGAGAGATATTGGAACTCAACGTGGATCCATGCGGTGAGAATGGTGAGTATCATTCTTTCGTTACTCACAATCCGATGTTTAGCAAACCCATTAATCTAAAAATGGCAGGAGTCAGACCAGAGGAGTATGAATACGAAGTGCTTAAGGAATCGGGAGAAAAGGAACTTCATCGGACCAAGTTTTGGTTTGCAGACATAAATTAGCGCAGATCTATCAATTGTCTTGCTGCCGAAAATGGGGTTAACTCACCCCGGTTTACTTTTTCCTGAATTTGATCCAGGTGGCTTACTACTTGCTCAGACTTGTAAAAACTGGACCTTAACAAGTGACTTATGCTCTCTTTCATCCAGCTAATATTTTGATCCTGTCGTTGGTGCTGTATCCATGACCCGCCAAGTTTCTCAAAATACGACTCCATCATGTTCCAAACCTTTTTCAAGCCTGTGTTTTCAGTTGATGAACATAACTCTACCTTCGGGTACCAGCCTGAAGCAGAGGCAGGGAAAAGGTGTAGTGCATTCTGAAACTCTACCTTGGCTCTTTTAGAGGCAGTGATGTTATCGCCATCTGCCTTGTTGATCACTATTCCATCGGCCATCTCCATTATTCCTTTTTTTATGCCCTGCAGTTCATCTCCAGCACCTGCTAATAAAAGGAGTAGAAAAAAATCAACCATTCCTTTTACTGCCGTCTCTGATTGACCAACGCCAACAGTCTCAATGAGAATGATATCAAAGCCCGCAGCCTCGCAAAGCAACAGCGTTTCTCTCGTTTTATTGGCTACTCCTCCTAGCGATTCCCCTGTGGGTGAGGGTCTGATATAAGCGTTAGGGTTATTGGACAAAATCTCCATACGTGTCTTATCACCCAGAATACTGCCCCCTGTCCGCTGACTGCTAGGGTCTACGGTAAGAATGGCAAGATTATGACCTTCATCAGTTAGTAATGTTCCAAACGCCTCTATAAAAGTACTTTTTCCTACACCAGGTACTCCCGTTATACCAATCCTCTTAGACTTACCTGTTTCGGGGAGGATGTCATTCAATACCTGCTCACCCAAAAGAAGGTCCGCCTCGTTGCTACTTTCTATTAGTGTTATAGCTTTACTAAGTATGATACGGTCACCATTGAGAATACCGGTTACATATTGATCTTTAGTAAGACGTTTTCTTTGGTAAGCGCACATTGTCATTCTAAAATACTAAGGGCATCTACAATCTGTGTTCAAATTGTGCTTTTTTTAATATAATGCGTATTTTGTCTTTTCTAATAAACTTCAATAATGGAAAAGAAGCACGGAAACATCTGGTTAGATAGCATCTTTGGTACGGTTTTCATTTATCTGTTCATGTATGTGATTTCCTTAATACCGGCTTTCGGGATTTTTGATGCTTTTGATGCCGTAGGTCAGGCCTTGGAAGATTTTGAAATGACAGACATTGCCTTCAACAAAATCAGAGAGCCGCTTCCTCCGGATACCACCATAGTATTGGTAAACATGGGAAACCTGGACCGTACCGACATTGCCCGACAATTACAAATTGTTGATAAATACGGTCCTAAGGTGATCGGTATGGATAGTTTTTTTAAAGGGTACAATAATGATACGCTGGGATCATTAGCCCTGGCCGGAGCATTTGCCACATTGCAGGCGGAATTGGTAATGGTTTCCAAGGTAGAGCAAACGGATTCATTGGCCACCTTGCATGAAGGAGAAGAAATGTACGATTACCTCTATACTTCGGATAGCATGTACACCCTCAATGCGGATCAGGCCATAGCTAACTTGGATACAAAAGCCGAATTTCAAGATGATGTGAAAATATGCAGGTCGTTTCCTCCCAAGAGAACGGATCTTTCAACGGGTCTGGAGCATGTGGCCTTTGCGGCTCAAATGGCAGAACTCTATGAACCAGGCATTACTGATGAACTCATGCGGAGAAATAAAGACTATGAAATTATTAACTATCGGGGTGATTTTGTGAATTTTTTTGGCAACGGTGATAAGTTTTCTACTCGATTTTATGCCCTGGATTGGGACCAGGTCTTGAATGAGGATTTCGTTCCGGAGCTATTGAAAGATAAAATTGTTCTCTTTGGATTTTTAGGAGCTTACTTCGGTGCCCCGGAATGGGAAGATAAATTTTTTACTCCTATTAACCCCAAGATAGCGGGTCGTGCTAACCCGGATATGTTTGGGCCGGTAATCCATGCGAATATTTTATCAATGATTCTCAATAAGGATTATGTGGATACATTTTCAGAAACCGTAGATACTATTTTAGGTGTGATTCTGTGCTTTTTAAACGTACTGCTCTTTTCATATATCTATCGTAAATATGGAGTTTGGTATGACGGGCTAACCAAATTAATACAAGTATTTGAAGTGGGATTAATTTTGTTTTTGATTATTAATATTTTCTCTACTTATAGCTTTAAGATGGAATTAACATATGGTCTTATTGCATTGGCCCTCGCCGGAGATTTACTAGAAGTATATTATGGTGTGGTGAAAAATTTATTTAGTCAGGCTGGTAGAAGACTTATGTTTACAAGAAACAAAAAGAGGGAAAGTACAGTATAAAACACCTAAGTTCGTGCTAATTAGTAGTTTAGTACTTGTGTTAAGTGGCTATGAAAATAAAAAATGGCAGGATTTCTGTTTACCTCGCTGAACGTCAGCGTATAAATGGCTGTCTGTATCCTTAAAATAGTATAAGATATTTGATGTATTAAATTTTTGGTGAGTATTATGAAAAAGTATTTGATCATGACCTTGTTAGTATGTCTTATTGGAGGCCATGCCTTCTCTCAAGGTTATACCTTTAAAGTGTTAGCAAATAGAGGTGAAAATAAAATAAAGACAGGTTCTGAAACTAAACCGCTTAAAACCGGAGCTTCACTAAAAGCCGAAGATGAATTGATCGTTTCGAGTAATGCCTACTTAGGGCTAGTTCATTCCAGCGGAAAAACTATGGAGCTGAAAGAAGCAGGTAGTCATAAAGTGTCGGAATTAGCACAAAAGGTAAGTCAAGGTGGTAGTAGCGTAGCGAGTAAGTATGCAGATTTTGTGCTAAGTAAAATGTCTGCTGAGGGAAAGAAAAATCGATTAAGCGCTACCGGAGCAGTCCATAGAGGCATTGGTGAACCTATCAACATATATTTGCCGAATTCTATTTCTGATGTTTACGGTGAAGAAGCTATTATTCGATGGGACAGTGCGCAAACATCTCAACTTTATAAGGTGGTAGTTAAAAACATGTTTGAAGATATTATTTTTGAGCTGGAGACTAATGAAAACTCTATGGTCATTGATATGAAGGATGAAAAAATAGCCAAAGAAAACGTCCTTTTAGTTGAAGTGATAGATCAGAATGACGAAAGCACTAAGCCCGAAGCTAGAGCGGTTAGAAAACTGGACAATGAAAAAACGAAACAGGTAAAAACTCAACTGGATGAATTAATGGAAGGAGTGGAAGAAGTAACTGCTTTAAACCAATTTATACTTGCCGGTTTCTTCGAGGAAAATAACCTTTTAGCCGATGCTTTAAGGAGTTATGAAGAAGCACTTACATTAGCTCCCGAGGTAGATACGTTTAGAGAAGCTTACGAAGAGTTTTTAATTCGAAATGGCATGATAGCCACGAACTAAGCCTTAATGTTCTTATAAAGGCGGCACAAGAAAAGTAAGGCCTGACCAAGTTGGACGTGATTATTGATCAACTTGATCAGGCTTTTATTTTGTTAGAAGGATCCGAGTTGTTTTTAAAAGTTGCTTAAGCAATCGCTCCTAGCTACTTATTAATTTTGATCATCATTTTCAGATTAGCACTAATTTGATAAATTCGAGGGTTACGGATCTATATGCAGACGCGTCTCAATAATCTTCTTAAGACTCTCGGCCCTGGGATCATTTTCGCCGGAATGTGCATCGGGG
>JBCCSU010000047.1:0-21952 GCA_039199635.1 Bacteroidota bacterium
AAAATAATAGCGAGGCATCTTTTCAATTCCGTTGTTTAAATCAATTAATGCTTGTTTGGGATTATCCAAAAGATAATAGGAATACCCACGATTGATTTCTGTGTAGGCTTGTTCAGGGGCTAGCTCCAGGGCTTTATCAAAATCAAGGATGGCCTTGTCATAAATACCTGCTTGAAAATAGGTCAGTCCTCGGTTTCGGTATGCTTCTTGGTTGGTATCGTTAATCTTAATGACCCGGGCCCAATCTCTAAGAGCATTATCTGTTTCTCCTAGTTCGTTATAAAGTACTGCTCTTCTAAAAAGCACTTCTTCTGAGAGACTATCGAGGTTTAAATAGGTGGATAAAGCCGCAACAGCACGTTTATATTTTTGCATGGCGGTGAGTACCATCCCTTTATATAAATGAGCGGTTTTGAACAGGGGGTAGGAGAGTGAAATCTCATTGTAGTAGTAAAATGCACTATCTAGATTTTTTACCTTATAATACGAATTACCTAAACTAAATAATACCTTATTTCTTAATTCTGGCTCTTGTTTAAGGGTATGAAAATAATAACGAGCGCTGTCCAGGTTATTAGCGGCGAAGAAAACCATTCCTTTATCCAAAGTAATTGTCTTATTGAGCGGGTCAAGATTTGCTGCTCTGCGCATTTCATTCAGTGCATCATTAAACCTATTTTGCTTTAATCGGATCAAACCTTTTAGATGATGGGCATCTGCCAGATCGGTTTTGAAGCGTGTTTTTAAATCAACACTATTTTTGTCGTAGTAAAACTCCTCCGCTATTTCAATAGCAATATTGGAATACAGAATGGCGTTATGATAGTCTTTTTGATAATAATATATTTCTGACAGACGTTTGGTGGCGCTGAAACTCCTCGAAAAATCTTCTAAAACAGATTGATAAGTGTTAATGGCTAAGGCAGTATCGCCTGTCATTAATTGATCTTCCGCTTTGAGTACCAAGCTTAATCTATCTTGGGCAACCGTATGGATTGAACCCAGAATACTTACAAAAACGATCATTACCCGCATGCCATTACCTAATCAAATAGCGAGTAGTTTCCAAACTGATCGGCGGGAGCAAAAGGCTCAATAAGGGAAGGACTATTGTTATTAGGGTTTTCTACGCTAGGTGAGACTGAATAAACATGCATATTGTCCGCAGGGAAGGGACGAATTTGTGCTAATAGCGTAGCCAATTCAGTTTCCTTGTTTAACCATAACTTTTCCTGCTCCCGGTCCAGTAATAAAGGCATACTACCTGACATGCTTTGCACCAAAGCATTTGATGGGGTGGAAATAATTTTAAAGGTATGCACCTTGGTGCCTTCTTCCGTTTCAAATTCTTCCCATATACCGCCAAAACCGAGTATTTCATTATCCTTGAAAGTTACCCGATGTGCCACTTTCCCTTTTCTACTGATCCGTTTCCACCCATAAAATCCGTCAGCCAATACGAGGCATCGTTGGGTGAGCAAATTTTGCTGCTCAATAGGTTTTTCCTGAATAGCATCCGCTGTAATAGAAAGTAATTTTTGACTTATAGCTTTGTTTTTTGCACGTTCCGGGATCTGGCCCCAGTAGAAAAAGGAAAGGCCGGATGATCCTGCGGTAATTACCGGCACCAGTTGCGATGGTGCAATATTATAATTAGGCTTGTACCCATCTACTTCTGCCAGCCCGAATCGAACGCTAAGTGTATTTTTATCCGCTGCTAAGGTGTATCTCTCTGTCACTCTACTAAGCTAACAGTATAACCATAAAATATATGTTTCTTGCTCATAATTAACGTTGTAATATTAGTTTTAGGGAAAGCCGGGGGAGGCATCTTGTAAAGTATTTAATCACAGATTTTAGCATGATTCCATCCTTATACGCCCCCGTCCTAAGGTTAAAAAATTAGCTTAAATCCTAGGAGCTTGTTTCAGTATCACCTTTACCAAAATCCAAGACACATCATTCTGAAATAGGTTAACATCAACATAAAATCGCTTACTCTTCAACATGCTTGAAAAGAACCTGTTGCAACCGTTTTCATCGAATATTGTCATATTGTCTTCTGACGAAAGTCACCTCATAAACGTTGCGTGCGCTGTAGCTTTGTTGTGGTTTGAAAAGATAAACCACTCCTTATAGAAAGAGATTTTATTTGATATTATAACCCAAAACCACAACTAAAATGGAAGAGGCAATCATGGATTTAAAGAAAGATTATTCTAACCAAATCGAGCATAAGGAACTCAAAGATTGGGTACAACAGCTCGCGGATCATTGTGAACCGGAAAATGTGTATTGGTGTGATGGATCACAAGAGGAATACCAGGCCTTATGTGATTTGCTTGTAGACAAAGGTACTTTTATAAGGCTGAATGAAGAGAAAAGGCCAAATAGCTTTGCTTGCTTCTCCGACCCAAGTGACGTGGCCCGGGTGGAAGATAAAACATTTATTTGTAGCCGTTTGGAGACTGACGCGGGACCTACCAATAATTGGATGGATCCTAAGGAAATGAAGCAAACCCTTGATCCACTGTTCAAAGGATCAATGAAAGGGCGTACAATGTACGTAGTACCTTTCTGCATGGGTCCTTTAGGTTCGCCTATTTCTCAAATAGGCGTGGAGGTTACAGATTCTGAGTACGTAGCTATTAACATGAAAATTATGACCCGTATGGGTAAAGCTGCGCTTGATCAATTAGGTAAAGATGGCGAATATGTAAAATGCTTACACACGGTAGGTGCACCGTTAGAACCTGGTCAGGAAGATGCCAAATGGCCGTGTAACCCTACTACAAAATACATTGTTCACTTCCCTGAAGAGAGATCCATTATGTCTTATGGTTCAGGATATGGCGGAAATGCTTTATTAGGCAAAAAGTGCTTTGCCTTAAGAATAGCTTCTGTGATGGCGAAGGAAGAAGGCTGGCTGGCTGAACATATGCTTATTTTGGGTGCCAAAGAACCAAACGGTAGAAAGACATATGTAGGCGCTGCTTTTCCAAGTGCCTGTGGCAAAACTAATTTCGCCATGATGATTCCTCCTCAGGAAATGGGAGACTGGGAGATAACCACAGTAGGTGACGATATTGCCTGGATTAAACCGGATAAAGATGGACAGTTAAGAGCTATAAACCCCGAGGCAGGATACTTTGGTGTAGCACCTGGCACTAATTATAAAACCAACCCGAATGCCATGAAAACCATCGAGTCTAACTCGATTTTCACTAATGTAGGGTTAACACCAGACGGAGATGTGTGGTGGGAAGGTATGAGTAAAGAAGTGCCAGACGGACTTATAGATTGGCACGGAAATAAATATGATCCTGCTTCAGGAAAGCCTGCAGCTCACCCTAATGCTAGATTTACTACACCAGCTGGTCAATGTCCAAGCATAGACAGTGAATGGGAAAGTCCTGAGGGTGTACCTATCAGTGCATTTATAGTTGGGGGAAGAAGAAGTACTGCAGTGCCTTTAGTATACCAAGCTACTAACTGGAATTTTGGGGTTTACGCTGCCTCCACCATCGGTTCTGAAATGACAGCTGCAGCTTTCGGCGAAGTAGGCAAGGTAAGAAGAGACCCATTTGCTATGCTACCTTTCTGTGGGTACAATATGGCCGATTATTTTAACCATTGGTTACAGTTCGGTAGAAAGCTTCCTAATCCTCCGAGAATGTTTGTAGTCAACTGGTTTAGAAAAGACGATGAAGGTAATTTCCAATGGCCGGGTTTTGGCGAGAACACACGTGTATTAAAGTGGGTACTTGGCCGGGTACATGGTGAAACAGGTGCTGTAGAAAGCCCTATTGGCTGGATGCCACGCTATGAAGATCTTGATTTTGAAGGTATTGATTTCACCAGAGCACAATTTGACGAAATCATGACCATAGACCGCGAGGTATGGAAAAAAGAGGTCTTGATGCATGAGGAGTTCTTCGAGAGAATGTATGACAAACTCCCTAAAGAGTTCACATTTATGCGTGAATTGCTTCTCTCAAGCTTGTGGCGCTCCCCTGAAAAATGGGGATTAGCACCCGAGCGAGTCTAGAATTGTTTTAGTGTTCGTTGAGTTGAAAGCCCTGGCATTTGGTCAGGGCTTTTTTGCTAAAAGCCGTCAGCTTTATTGAATTGAAAATATGTTTAAGCCGAGTCCGGTATTTCCGATATAAATTTCATCGCCCTTTTTTCAGACCAAAAGATACCATCATTTTTAAGTTCAGTAAACCCAACGTGGCCACCCTGCTCAGGGGCTTCAAATGTTATGAATTTATGCTTAATTAATTTTTCTCCAGCATAGCATTCTTTTGATAAAAATGGGTCGTTAAGTGCGTTTACAATGAGTGTAGGCGTGCTAATTTTATCTAAAAAGTGAATAGAGCTACATTGGGTGTAATAGTCAACCGCATCTTTGAAACCATGGATGGGTGCGGTATAATTATCATCAAAGTCAATTAAGGTTTTAATATCTTCTAATGGTCGTGTGTCTATTTTATCGGGCATGAGCTCAGCCTTCGCTCTAATCTTGGCCTTTAAATTTTTCAGAAATCGCTTGGCATAAAGAAAATTACCTGGCCTGGAAATTTGGATACAGCTAGAGTGTAGATCTAGCGGAACGGAAAAAGTTACGGCCGACTTAATGCTTGAATTTACGCCCGAGCTCTGTTCACCGAGATATTTCAAGGTGATATTACCACCCAAACTAAAACCTATCAAATGTATAGACCTATAACCTGATTTGAAAGCGTGGTCTATGATCAGCTGCAAATCATCCGTGGCACCGCTATGATAGAAGCGAAGTTTCCGATTCATCTCTTCACTACATCCTCGATAATTCCAGGCCATTACATCATGGCCTGCGATACTTGCCGCTCTGGCCATCCCAAGTATGTAAGGGCGAGAAGAATTCCCCTCCAAGCCGTGCGATAGAATAACTACGGAAGAACGGTCATTTTTTACCAGATCAATATCCAAAAAATCGCCGTCAGGAGTGGTAACACGTTGTCGCTCAGAAAAGGAAAAATCTTTGACTTTTCGGGTGAGTGCCGGAGCAATTGTTTCTATATGCGGATGGAAATATAAGGCAGGCCTTTTGTACTTCACATTACTTACTTTTTAATTCACTAAAGTTAAAAATAATCTGATTTTTTAACCGTTTAACATTTTATTCGCTCAAACGTCAACCCTTTTCATTTTTAATGCGTCTTTAGTCCGATAACATATTTCAACACTAACAAAACTCAAAATTGTCAACACTTAAAACGGCCCTGATACTCTCGGGGCTAACACTACTTTTATCAACGATATCAGTTGGCCAGTCAAAGTATACGATTAACGGGTATGTGAGCGATTCTGAAAATGGAGAAGAATTGATTGGGGTAACAGTTTATGTTAACGAATTAAAAACCGGAACGGCCACCAATGTTTATGGTTTTTATGCCCTTAATCTTCAGCCTGGCGATTATACTTTAACCTTTAGTTCTATCGGTTATCAGTCTATAGTTAAAGAAATCAGCCTTGCGCAGGACATTGAACTTAACATAGACTTACCTGTGGAGATTACGCAGATGGAAGAAATTGTGATCACGGAAGAGGCTATAGATGCTAATGTCACAGATATTAAAATGAGCCGAAATGAAATAAATGTAAAACAAGTTAAACGACTTCCTGCATTGTTTGGTGAACCAGACATTATAAAAACCATACAAATGCTACCAGGTGTAGCTTCGGCTGGAGAAGGAACTTCAGCCTTTTTTGTGCGCGGAGGCAGTGCCGATCAAAACCTAATCTTGATCGATGAAGCTCCCATATATGACCCTTCGCATCTTTTTGGGCTTTTTTCGGTGTTCAATGCCGATGTGATCAAAGAGTCTGAACTGTACAAAGGGGGTATCCCAGCGCGTTTTGGCGGTCGTTTATCCTCTATTTTAGAAGTACGAACGAAAGATGGAAATAATAAAGAGTTAGAAGGGGCAGGTGGAATAGGCACCCTGGCCAGTAGATTCACATTACAAGGACCCATCAAGAAAGATAAAAGTTCATTCATCGTTTCAGGTAGGAGATCATATGTAGACCTTTTTTTAAAAGCTGCAGGCGAAGAAAATACGGTATTTTTTTACGATGTAAATGCAAAGGTCAATTGGAAGCATAATAATAATAATCGATTTTTTGCCGCTTTATACCTCGGTCGTGATGTATTCGATTTTGATGATACATTTGGCTTTGACTGGGGAAATGCCACCGCCACCTTTCGCTGGAATCACCTGTTTAACGATCGCTTATTCTCAAATACATCACTCATAGCCAGCAATTTCGATTATAAACTTGAACTGGATGATGAGTCTCAAGGATTTCAATGGACCTCTAACATTCAACAGATCACGTTTAAGGAAGACTTAAATTACTTTTTAAGTCCTACTAATGAGATCAATTTTGGATATCACCTCTCTTATCAACGGTTTTCTCCCGGAACAATTGAGCCAAACTCAGATAAGTCATTATTCACTACCGTAGAACTGCAAAAAGAATACGCCTTAGACCATGGGCTGTATATTGAAAATCAATTGAAGATCAATAATAAATTATCCATTCTGTATGGTGCCCGTCTATCTTTCTTTCAGAGTGTAGGTCCTTCAGATGTTTACTTGTATGAAGATGTAACCAATAATATCGATATTGAACGAACTGATACAGTAGCTTTTGATCGGCTTGAGACCATTGAGTCTTACTTTAACTTTGAGCCGAGATTTTCGGCCCGTTACATACTTAATCCGGTAAGCTCGGTTAAAATCTCCTATAACCGGATGGTGCAAAATACCCATTTGATTTCAGCCGGTACTGTACCTATTCCATTCAATACCTGGGCTCCCTCATCATTGTACCTGGAGCCTCAATTAGCAGATCAAACGGCCATTGGTTATTTCAGAAACCTGGATGATAATAAATATGAACTTTCAGTAGAAGCCTACTATAAAGACATCAATAATGTTACCGACTTTGCGGACAATGCAGATATCTTTTTTAACGAAGACTTACCCACAGAATATCGGCAAGGAGATTCCTGGTCGTATGGATTGGAGTTGATGCTTCAAAAGAATGAAGGTCGCCTGACGGGTTTTACCAGCTATACCTGGTCCAAGACAGAGCGCCAGATCCCTGATGTAAATTTGGGCCAGCCTTTTTTGGCTAACTATGATCGAAGACACAATTTCAATATTGTAGCCACTTATGAATTGAATGATAAGTGGACTTTTGGAGGAAACTTCACTTATACCACCGGACGTCCCATAACACTTCCCAATGGAAAATATGAGTTTGAAGATTATCAGGTAGATTTTATAACGGAGCGCAACGGCTTTAAGCTGCCAGATTACCACCGTCTTGATTTTTCTGCCACACTAACTCCAAGAAAAAATAAAGGCAGAAGCTGGCAGAGCAACTGGGTATTTTCAGTTTATAACGCCTACAGCCGTAAAAACGCCTTTACTATATATACACGTACGCAGGAAAGTGACGATGAAGTCATAGACCCAAATCGTAAAGAGGCCAGGCTTATCTATCTTTTTCCAATTTTGCCGTCTATTACCTATAACATAAAATTTTGATTGAAAATATGAAAAATATATTCTTAACGCTTTTGGTATTGTTGACGATCATTGGGTGTGAGGAAACTGTTACCATTGATACACAACAGGTAGATCCGGTAGTTATTGTGGAGGGCTTGGTTACGGATAGGAACCAGCGCCATTACGTAAGAGTAACACGTAGTGTAGGTTTCTACGATACAGTAGCCACAGAACCCATTACGGATGCCACGGTCACCGTTAGAGATAACAGAAATACGGTAGTGAATTATTCGCATAATCCTAATGCAGTTCCCTTGGCCAACGGCTATTATTTGTCTGACACGGAATTTGCCGGTGAAGTAGGTATAGACTACACCGTCACAGTTACGGTAGATGGTCAGGTTTACACCGGAACCGACAGACTAAATCCGGTGACTGATATTGATTCC
Source organism: Bacteroidota bacterium (assembly GCA_039199635.1). Classification (GTDB taxonomy): domain Bacteria; phylum Bacteroidota; class Bacteroidia; order Cytophagales; family Cyclobacteriaceae; genus Fulvivirga. Next base: position 8,012 of record JBCCSU010000047.1, read on the forward strand.
TTGGCCGTAATTGTGAATGAAGATGAATTTGAGGATCCTGATAGAGACGGTTTCTTCTATGAAGTGCTCTTTTACGTGAAGGAACCGCAGGATACAAAGGATTTCTATCTCTTTAAGTTTTACAGGAATAATAGAATCGTGAGAGATGATCCTACAGACATCTATTTCAGTGATGACGATCTTTTGGCTGAAGATATAGAGGGAGTGCCTACTGCCAGTTTCTATACGTTAGGAGATACGGCAAGAGTAGAAATGTATAGCATTTCCCGAAACGGGTTTTTGTATTACAATGACCTTATCAATCTGTTGCTTGGAGACGGGGGCTTCTTCGGCGCTCCACCGGTGAACCCACGCACAAATATGAGTAACGGTGCACTGGGATTTTTTCAAGCTAGCTCATTGTCAGAAGCGGAAATTGTTATCCAAGAATGATTTATTTAAAAACACTTATCGAACGGAACATTTTAGAGTAAAAAATGTCTTTATCTGAGTAGACGTAACATGTAAATATTCTTTCTCAGTGAGGGTTTATATTATCACTTTTATCTTCGGTTTAGCTTGTTCAGTTATCTATGCGCAAAAGGTATCTTTGAATGGATATGTAAAAGATCAAGCGAACGGAGAGGCTTTAATTGGCGCTACAGTGTTAGTAAAGGAAATAGCCGGTGGTACTACTACCAATATTTACGGTTACTATTCCGTTACCTTGACGCCTGGTACATACACAGTCGAATTCAGTTACATCGGTTATAATTCAATAGTCCGCACGATCGAGCTAACCGATAACCAACGGTTGGATATAGAACTGGAAACAGATATTACTGAGCTGGAAGAAATAGTAGTATTAGCCGAGGACGAAGATGCTAACGTTAAAAGCGTAGAAATGAGCGTTGCTAAGTTAGACGCTAAGACTATTAAAAAGATACCCGCTTTTTTAGGTGAAGTAGATGTTCTCCGTAGCATTCAATTACTACCAGGGGTAAGTTCAGTAGGTGAGGGCTCCTCCGGGTTTAACGTTCGTGGTGGAAATGTAGGTCAGAATCTGGTGCTGTTAGACGATGCGCCGGTATATAATTCGTCTCATTTGTTTGGATTCTTTTCAGTATTCAACCCGGATGCCGTCAAAGATGTGAAGTTGATCAAAGGTGGGGTGCCCGCTAACTACGGTGGCCGTTTGTCTTCAATCTTAGACGTAAGAATGAAAGAAGGAAACTCTAAAAATCTGGAAGTATCCGGTGGTGTGGGAACGGTGTTCAGCCGATTGGCGGTACAAGGACCCATAAAGAAAGACAAAGCCAGTTTTTTGGTAGCCGGGCGTAGATCCTACGTGGATTTATTAGCAGCTCCATTTACGGATGGAGCCACACTCTTCTTTTATGACCTTACTACTAAGGTAAATTACAATTTGAATGAAAAGAACCGGCTCTTCTTATCGGGCTATTTTGGTCGAGATGTCTTTCGCTTTGACGAACGTCAAGGCTTTGATTGGGGTAGTGTTACAGGAACCCTGCGATGGAACCATCTCTTTAATGATCGCTTATTTTCTAATTTTTCCTTTTTTGTATCTACCTATGATTATGGCTTTGCGTTCGGTGATAATGATTTAGACAAGTTTGATTGGGAATCGAGAATTCTGACCTACACTTTCAAGCCCTATTTCAATTATTTTATCAATACGAACAATGAATTACTCATAGGTGGGGAATCTACACTATATGATTTTAAGCCAGCGCAAGCGGTCGGAGTATCTGACGGTATAGTTACAGATATTAGTCTCGATGAAAAATTCTCACTGGAAAACGCGGTGTATATCGATAACACTCAAAAAGTAAATAATAAGCTCACCTTAAAATACGGACTTCGATTTTCCTCTTTTCATTACCTGGGACCGGGTAACGTTTTTGAGTTTGAGCCCAACGAACCCGGTTTTCGAAAATCAGTAAATGAAGAGGCTACTTTTAGGGCCAATAGATGGGAGGTAATAGAAAGTTATGCCAACCTGGAACCGCGCGCTTCTTTAAAGTATGAAATAGGCAAGGGTTCAGTGAAAGCAAGCTATATGCGTACTGCGCAATACATTCATTTGGTGTCAAATACAGCGGCCTCTACACCTATTGATGTTTGGACTCCTAGCACTAATAATTTAGAACCGCAGATCGGTGATCAGTATGCACTTGGCTATTTTAGAAATTTTGGAGTAGGGAATGACTGGGAATTTTCCGTAGAGGGTTATTACCGCGATAATCAAAATCAAGTAGAATATGTTCGTGGTGCAGATATCTTTTTAAACGAATTTTTGGAAGGTGAACTAATAGCTGGTGACGGCCGTGCTTATGGCCTTGAATTTAGCCTGAAAAAGAATAAGGGTGATTTTACGGGATGGTTAAGCTATACATTAGGTCGCTCTGAGTTACAAGTAGAAGGCATAAACCGTGGAGAGTGGTATCCTACGCGTTTCGATCAAACCCATAACCTAAAAGTGTTTGGTAATTACAGTTTAACTAGTCGGACCTCACTATCTGCAAACTTTACTTTTATTACCGGAGCACCGGTAACGGCCCCTACATCACGCTTTACACAACAAGGCTTTATAGGTGGGCATGATCCATTAGAATCACGCAATAACCTACGTATTCCTCCAACCCATCGTTTAGACCTATCCATGACCATTCAAATGAAGCGAATGAAAAAAGGGAAGGAGCGTAAAAACAAGGATGAATTAGTGATATCGCTTTATAATGTCTATGGCAGAAGAAATCCATTCTCCGTTTTTTTTGCGCAGGATCAAGGGTTAGTAAACCTGGGTAACCCAGTGGATACGCAAGCTACTCGTTTTTCTATTGTTGGAGCTCCGGTACCCTCCATTTCATATAACTTCAAGTTTTAAGGCGATGAAGAAATTACTCCTCATTATACCTGTTATTATCGGCCTGATGGCCTGTGAAGACCCGATAGATGTAAATCTAGACGAAGCGGAACCTGTTTTGGTGGTGGATGCATGGATTAACAATAAACCTGAGCCTCAGGTGATCAAACTTTCAATGACGCAACCTTACTTTGATTCCAGCCAGCCGCCACCAGTCAGTAATGCCACAGTCATGATTAGCACCTCTAGCGGTGATATACTCAGTTTTGTTGAAAGTACTACCCCTGGAGATTATATCTGGGATCCATCCACCTCGGCACAAGGGTTAGGTCCTATTGGCACAGAGTATCAACTCCGAATTGAAACGGATGGAGAAACATACGTTTCACAATCCGTCATGAATCGTGTACCCACCGTGGATTCAATCAAGTTTACTTTCAAAGAAGAACGTAATCAATTTCAGCCGGAAGGGTTCTACGGAGAATTCCTGAGCACGGACTTTGTAGGTGAGGGAGATACCTATTGGATCAAAACGATCAAAAATGGGGTTGAACAAAACAGACCCTTTGATCTTACTATAGCTTTTGATGCTGGATTTAGTCAAGGTGGAGTGATTGACGGTGTTGTTTTTATACAACCTATTCAGGATTCTGTCAATCCATTAAATGAGGAGCTCGATCAAATAGTACCCTATCAAGTAGGAGATTCACTGTATGTAGAGATCTATTCCATCACCAATGAGGCCTTCTTTTTTTTGCAAGAGCTACAAATACAAACCCAGCGAGACGGTGGTTTCGATGAGATATTTACCGAACCTTTTGAAAATGTGCCGTCTAACATTGTTAATAGCGATGAGAATGGGGCTGAAGTAATAGGTTACTTCAACGTATCAGCTGTCTCCGGCAGAGGCAGGAGGCTTCTAAATTAGTTTTTAAGCCTTTATATAGTAATTCTATTGCCGTAGAGAGGTACTTAACAAGTAAAAGCCTTCTTGCCTGCTAAGTGTGTAGGCTTGCTTATATATGAATGGTGCTTAAGTCTTTATTAAAAAGTAAGGGCTTTTCAAACGAAAAGCCCTTTACTTAATCTAACCTCAAACATCCAACAACACTAACTCTACTTCACAGAAGCAACACTCCTTCGCCTCAATCTTTTACTTGTTGCCTCTTTATCCGTCCCTTTGTTATTTTGTTAGTACAAATTTGCGTTGTTTATCTTGAGTGTATTTAAGCCCTGGCGCGTAAATTGTAAAATACGTATATCCCTTATTTCGCATTTTATTCTTAACTTTTATAATAATGTTCAGATCAGCATATGAGAGTTGATACTTTATTCTTTTGTTTATTTTTTTTTACTAATAGTACGGCTGTTGCTCAACAAATGGAAAAGGCTTCAGGCACCAATACGATTCCTGTATGGGTCTGGATTATTATATTAATTCTTGTCATCGGGTTAATTCAGTTGATCCTGTACGTATTTCTGTTGAAAAAACAGGTTTTGAAGCGGACCGAGGGACTCAGACATGCCTTAGACGAGATTCATGAGCAAGAAAAGTTACTTTCTTTAATTCATAACAATACAAGAGACTTTATAGGGTTAATGCAGGTTGTTGATAAGCAAACCTATATTGTCAAGAAGCTTCCGGATTGGCTTCTTAGGAAAATAACCCACAAGTATCCTGACTATCATCATTACCAGATCTTAAATATGGAAATGGCCCAGTTCTATCGGGATATCATGAATTTCAATGAAGAGGAGGTAAAGCTCAGACAAGAATATGTGCTTGAAGCGATACACGATAGAAAGCCGGTTTATTTTGAAGAAGATATTAGTGGTGCCATAGGCATTGAAGGTGTCGCAGAGTCGGTAATGATACCCATTCTGAAAGGAGATGAAGTAACGCATATGCTCTACGTAGCCAGAGATGTTACCCGCAAAAGAATGATGATGGAAGAACTTCAACGTAGTGAAGAAAAAATGAGAATGGCGGTACAAACCGTACCTGTAATGTTGGATGCCTTTGATGATAACGGACAGATTGTAGTGTGGAATAACAAGTGCGAAGAAGTAACAGGATATACAGCCGAAGAAATGATTGGGAACCCTAAAGCTTTTGAGTGGCTCTACCCGGATCAAGAATATAGAGCCTCGCTTTTCAAGCGTTGGGAAAACTCGAGAAATTATGAAGATGAGACCATTATAACCTGCAAAGACGGTGGCAAAAGAACAATCAGTTGGATACATCGAGCAAGTACATACCCTATACCGGGTTGGAATGATTGGGGAGTAGGGATTGACATAACGGATCGTAGAGAAGCGGAACTGTCACTATTGAGGTCAGAACAAAGGCTCACGAGTATGATGGCCAACCTACCGGGTATGGCGTGGCGACTGAAAATTGACAAGGACTTTACTATGGTTTTTGTAAGCGATGGCGTACAAGAGCTTTTGGAGATGAGTCCTGAAGAGTTCATGGATAAAGGCTATAAACCACGTGATTTTATCATGAAGGATTACCATGACCTGGTAAGATCAGAAACGTATAAGAGTGTAGAGAGTATGACCGCCTCAGAGTTGGTCATACCCTTAGAAGTAAAAGGTAAAATTAAGTGGGTACTTGATCGATTTAAACCGGTAAAGCTATCGGACGGACAGGTGGTAATGGATGGCTTACTCATAGATATTTCAGATAAACTAGAAAGTGAGCAGCGTCTACAAATGGCTATTGAAGGTGCAAGAGAAGGTATGTGGGATTGGGATATTGAAGGGGATAGAATTAAGCTGAATGAATACGCCATAGACATGCTCGGTTTTGGCAACCAAACCATCGATAATGCTTTTGAACGCTTTTTTGAAGCCCTGCACGAAGATGATGTTCAACTTACTAAAAAGGCACTGGAAGATCATCTAAATGGAATTACCCCCTATTATGAGAAAGAGTACAGGCTACGTACTAAAGACGGTGGCTGGAAATGGATACAAACCAGAGGACGAGTAGTACAACGTAAACCAGACGGCACCGCACTTAGAGCCATAGGTACACACATTGATATTAATGATAGGAAAGAGGCTGAATTTGCTTTAAAAGATCAGGAGCAATTACTGAGTAGCATGATGTCAAATCTACAGGGAATGGCCTATCGACTTGATCCTGGGCAAAACTATCAACCTACCTTCGTTAGTTTTGGTGCTAAACTTCTCTTCAACAAATCGAAAGAAGAGTTTTTGGAGGAGCGTCTGACCCTTTGGGATTACATTCTGCCAGAGTATCATGATATCGTAAAGGCGAATTATCAGCGGCATATCCAGGGTAAAACAGGAGGCGAGCAAGTAGTGCCGGTAGCCACGCCTTCCGGAAAAGCTATGTGGGTATTGGATAGGTTTACGGTTCAGCAGGTTGATGATTGTCTGGTATTAGATGGAATTCTTTTAGACATAACTGATAAACTTGAAAACGAACAGCGTCTTCAATTGGCTATAGAAGGTGCCCGTCAGGGCACATGGGATTGGGATGTGGAAACAGATGCGCTCTCTTACAATAGCTATATGGCTAAAATGCTAGGTTATGAGCCGGGCGAGATGGAGGAAAACGCGCGATTCTTCTACAACCTTCTCCATCCGGATGATAAGGATGAATCTACTGGTAAACTCAAGGAATACTTGAGAGGGAAGACCGAGCTGTTCGAACAGGAGTACAGGATATTGACCAAATCAGGTGAGTATAAATGGATTATGACTCGGGGCCAAGTCGTTACAAGAAATCAAGAGGGGCGTGCCACCCGCGCTATTGGCGTACATATAGATATAAATGATCGAAAACAAGCTGAGATCGCACTTCAGGAAAACGAACGTATGCTAAGTGGCCTCATGTCTAATTTACCGGGAATGGTATTCAAATGTAAAAATACCAGGGATTGGGAAGTTGAATTTGCCAGTGAGGGCGTTTTAGAGCTTACGGGGTATTCTCCAAAAGAGCTGGAGTCGGGTGAGGTCAAGTTTGCTGATATCTCATTGAATTCCAATAAAGAAGGCTCTTACCGGGAGGTTCAGCAGGCTATCAAAGAAAATAGATCTTACACGCTTGTTTATAGGATCAGAACCAAACACGGAGAAGTAAAATGGGTATGGGAGCAGGGTAGTGGTATCTTGGGAACAGATCTTATAGAAGGGTTCATTACAGATATCACTGATAGGATCGAATCAGAAGAGCGAATAATGGGTACAGTGATAGAAACAGAAGATAACGAACGTAAGCGTATTGCAAAAGAACTTCACGATGGACTTGGTCAAAAATTAACTACTGTAGCGCTGAATTTAAACTCTTTGAAAAGAGATTTGGATAAAGACCAAAAAGGTATTGATAAGCTCTACACCAGCTTGAATAGTCTGAATGCTGCAATAAGTGAAAGCCGTGAAATTGCGCATAACCTTATGCCTAGAAGCATAGATGATTTTGGCTATGTTCCCTCGGTAGAGAGTATGCTGGCAGATATTAATTCAGCAAGTGACATTGACTTTCTGTTTTATCAAAACCTAAATGGAGAGCGTATTGATAAGAAATTGGAGGTTCACCTTTATCGTATTACCCAAGAAGCCATCAATAATATTCTCAAATACAGCCAGGCTAAAAAGGTGGTAATACAATTGATGAAGTACGAAGAGTTGATTATTCTCACCGTTGAGGATGATGGTGTGGGATTTGATAAAGATGAAATTATCTCAGGCGGTGACAACTTCGGTTTGAAAAGTATGAAAACCAGAACCAACTCTCTTTCAGGCGATTTCAATATTGATACCGCCCAAGGAAGAGGAACAATAATAACCGTGGAAATACCACTTAAACTAGCGGCAATATGAGTAAAAATATAGTGATCGTAGACGATCATAAAATAGTGAGAGACGGCTTGAAGCTCTATTTGGAAAATGATCAGAATTACGAAATAGTTGGTGAGGCAAATGATGGTGCCGGAGCCGTTGAAATAGTAAATGATACTGTAGACCTCGTGCTTATGGACATCAATATGGAAGGTATGGATGGCATAGAAACGACCAAAGAGCTGATCAAAAAATATCCGTCTCTAAAAATTATTGCACTGACCATGCACAATGACTACCAGCATATTAAATCCATGATGGATGCTGGTGCTAGTGGCTATTTGCTAAAAAACTGCGATGAGAGTGAGCTAAAAAATGCGGTAGGAGCCGTCTTAAGCGATGATGTTTATTACAGTAAAGAAGTGGCACAAACGGTGATGAATAATCTGGCCAAAAAGAGACCTAAATCCCGGTCAGACGAATTAGCTACACCATTAACTCCCAGAGAAATAGAAGTTTACGAACTCATTTTAGACGAATGCTCAAATCAAGAGATAGCGGATAAGCTATTCATTAGCATAAGAACAGTAGAGGTACATAAACGAAACCTATTGGAAAAGACCGGAGCGAAGAATACAACGGGTCTCGTGCTGTATGCAGTTAAAAATAACCTTTTCGATAAGCTCTGAATAGAATAAGTGCTACCACTTAGTTAGATTACGTAATTCTGCTTAACTCAGATAGTTAATAGGAAATTACCTTTGTGTTAAAGTTCTAATTTGTCACAAAATAAGCCGCACGTACTTTTTTTAAGCGCTTCAAGCGCGGTTTTTGATACTATTCCGGAAGAGTGTTACGCCCTATTCAGCTTCCACTTGTTGAGAATTACACCCGAACATGAAGTCCCTGAGAAGTTAACGGATAAGGACCTTATTATTATCGATACTTACAGCCTGGGTGTCGATTTCTTAGATCGAATAGCTATCGCCCTGCAAAACATCAAACGACCTATTCTCATCATTGATGATTTTAATGATGATATTATTATACAACAATTGTATAATAAAGGAGCTAAAGGCTATCTGAAGATTGATGAGTATAGTACTGGTTTAAAACAAAAAATGCAAAACTTAATTTCCATTCAGCATACTTTCGTGAAATAGAATTGGATAGTTCTAATTTGCTGGATTGTCTTTGCTATTACCTCATGGAGAGCTTTTTTATAGTTCAATTGTCCTATTTTAGGAGCCATGAAAGGAAGCTTCACAATTCTCGCAGTCATTGGGTTGCTCTTTATGGCCGATAATTTGAAAGGACAAACTCGTGTTCTCGACAATAATCCGGCCTCACTCAAGTGGAATCAGATAAATACATTAGGATTTAAAGTAATCTTCCCTGAGGGCTTTGATAAAGAGGCTCAGCGTGTCGCCAATACGCTGGAACACATTAGTAGACCGGTAAGTAAAACGCTAGGGAATAAAAGGCCTAAAAAGATCCCGATAGTTCTCCAGAATCAGAATTCTATATCGAACGGTTTTGTGACTTTGGGTCCAAGGAGAAGTGAATTTTTTACTACAGCTCCACAGAATTATAACTTCCTAGGTACTAATGATTGGCTAGAATTGTTAGCCATTCATGAATACCGACACGTGGTACAGTTTAGCCAAAGCCGTAAAGGTTGGAATAAATTTTTTTCCATTCTATTCGGTCAAAACACCCAAGCAGGAATGGCATTTACTGCTGCTCCCCCTTGGTTTTGGGAAGGTGATGCCACAGTCACTGAAACGGTATTAACACCCAGCGGCCGCGGAAGAATTCCTGACTTTAACCGCGTCTTTAGAACTAATCTGCTTGAAGGAAAGCGATACAATTACCATAAACAACATCTCCGATCCTTTAAAGATTTTGTGCCTGACCATTATGTATTGGGTTATCACTTTGTAGCTCATATTCGGCGTAGAACTAATAAAGCGCATATTATGGATGAGATCAGCAGTGACGCATGGAGTTGGCCATTTATACCTTTTACCTTTTCGAATGCTATCAAAAGACGCACCGGTCAATACCTGGTACCCACTTATAACCATATGATGGACGAACTTGAAGAGGTTTGGAGTGATCAATTAGAGAATATAAAACCCACTGAATTTGACCGAGTTAGCCGCCGAAAGAATAACATATTTACTGATTATAGCTTTCCGCAAGTACTGGAAAACGGTTCAGTAGTGGCCATGAAGTCGGGAATTGCAGATATTGAACAACTGGTAAAGTTCGATTCAGAGGGTAATCATAGTAAAGAATTTGTGCCGGGGATCATCAATGATGCCGCTATGCTTTCATCTACCCAAAATAAAGTTGTTTGGAATGAATTTCATTTTGATCCGCGGTGGAGAGCCAAAACCTTTTCAGTGATAAAATGGTATGATTTTTCTACCGGAGAGAAGAAAACCCTAACCCAAAAATCAAGATATGCCGGCGCAGGTATATCACCGGACGGTTACAGCATAGTAACCGTAAAAAATTCAGAGTATAACCAATACAGTCTAGTGGTTTTAGATGCCTATTCGGGTAGCGAAAAAATAGTTTTTGAGAATAAAGATAATTCGCAGTTAGCTATGCCCAGATTTTCACAAGATGGAAAGGCTGTGGTAGTGCTGAAAATCAATAAACAAGGCAAGTCTGTGGTAAGTTATGATTTAGCATCTCAGCAAGAGAATAAGCTTACTGCTTTCAGTGATGAAAATATAGGTCATCCTGTACTGCGCGGCGACCTTTTATACTACAATTCACCGGTGAGTGGCATTGATAACATTTACGCGAAAGACTTGGCCACAGGTACAGTCTATCAAGTAACTAGTAGTAAATACGGAGCCTATAATCCCGCCTTCGATGCCCAAGGGGAGTACCTGTATTACAATGATCATTCGGTCAATGGTCTGGATGTGGTAAAAATACCGCTGGATAGGAGTAAGTGGGAAGTATTTACAGAAGCAGAAGTAAATAAAGTGGCCTACTACGAGCCTTTAATCGAACAAGAAGAAAATGAAGATTTACTTCAGAATATACCCGAAAATGAATACCCAATAAAAAAATATAGCAAGCTGGGTAATATGATCAATATACACAGCTGGGGTCCGTTTGCTTCTACGGACTTGGTAAGAGCGGAAGCAGGTGTTTTTTCCCGAGATATATTGAGTAACACCAACCTTTCATTGGGATATGTCTATGACATTGAGGAAGAAACGGGATTCGCCTCCGCAGCCTTGAGTTATCAGGCGTGGTATCCTATTATTGATTTAGAATATCAACTTGGTTCAAGAAGTTCAGGATCTTATCGGTGGGATGAATCAACGGTCTTAGCTGGAGTGAGACTACCTTGGACTCTCACCAATAGCAAGTATTTTACGGAGATCGAAATGAGTAATAGTATTGGTCTTAGGAAGGTGTCAAACTTCAGAGATAGAGTTGGTGGAGATGGAAGAGATATTTTTGTCGACGATGTGTTTTTAGGTATTCAGAATGGTGATTCTACGATTGCAGATCTCTTTTTTGTCGATGCGAATGACCTGGATAATGGAAATCTTGTTTTCAACGATTTTGAAATATCCTTCACCAATTTAATGAAACGGAGCCCTAGAGATATCAACAGCAAATGGGGTCAATTTCTGGTATTCAATCAGCTAAATACCTTAGGTGGAGATTTTAATGGTGCAACTACGGGAATACGTGGAGGTATTTTCTTTCCGGGTCTGGCCAATAACCACTCCCTATTTTTTAGAGGTGGTTATCAGAAGAAGAATACTGACGCACGTGTAAACAATTATAGTTTCCGAAATGTAATTTTTAAACCACGAGGCTATGCCTATCCTGATGAAGAATCATTTGTTTCCTTAAGATCTAACTATACTTTACCTCTTTTTTATCCTGACTTTAGTTTAGGACCAGTGCTTAACGTTAAGCGGATAAAAATTAATTTTTTCGCTGACCTTGGGAGAGAAAACTTTAGGAGAAACTTTTATCTGGCTGAACCTGTAAATGGTAGGCCAGTTGGAGATTTTGCTGGTTTTAACACACTAACTAGTAACTATTTTTCTTATGGAGCTGAACTTACGTTCGATATTAATGTGATGAGGTTTACACCCAATATTGAAGTAGGAGCTCGGGTGGTTACGGTGGAGGCCAATAGCTTTAACGTGGGAGGTACATCCTTTGAAATTATTTTTGGTGGAGTTAACTTTTAATACAACCATCTGTTGAATAAAGTTGATATAACATCTATTTTTACCGTCTTAACATAGAAAACGCAAAATATGGCAGAAGTAATTCGCATGCCCAAAATGAGTGACACCATGGAAGAAGGTGTTATTTCCTCGTGGCTTGTAAAAGAGGGGGATGAAGTTAAATCCGGGGACATCCTGGCTGAGGTGGAAACAGACAAGGCTACTATGGAATTAGAGTCTTATGAAGACGGTGTACTGCTGCACATAGGCGTTAGCGAAAAAGATTCCGTGCCGGTTGACGGTGTAATTGCCATTATCGGGAATAAAGGTGAAGATATCGCAGATCTCCTAAAAGAAGCATCTAATGGCTCAAGCTCCACTGAAAAGGAATCTGATGATACTAAAGAAAATGGTACTGATACCCCATCGGAAGATATAGACGTATCCAACATCAACGCATCGGTAATTACTATGCCTAAAATGAGTGATACTATGGAAGAAGGAACCATAGCATCATGGCTTAAAAAAGTAGGTGATGAGGTGAAGTCAGGGGACATCCTGGCTGAAGTGGAAACAGATAAGGCTACCATGGAACTAGAAGCCTATGAAGATGGTACATTACTCTATATCGGTATTGAAGAAGGAAATGCTGTTCCGGTTGACGGTGTCATCGCTATCGTGGGAGAAAAAGGTGCTGATTATGAAGCACTTTTAAAAGCACAAAAATCCTCAGCCAGTCCAGGGGGAAATGAAGCTGATTCTACTGCCGTAGAAGAAACTTCACCTTCAAAATCAGTAGATAACGCAGTGAAAGAAGCGCCTGCCAGTAGTAATGGTGCAGCGTCAAGCACCTCTGACAACGGTAGGGTGAAAATATCTCCGTTAGCTCGTAAAATGGCTGAAGATAAAGGATTTGACATCAGCCAAATTTCAGGTTCGGGTGATAATGGTAGAATCATTAAGCGTGATGTGGAAAGTTTCACGCCATCTGTGGCCGAATCACCGTCTGCTCCGGCAGCATCCGATGTAGCAGCGCCTATTACATTACCATCAATAGTGGGAGAGGAAAAATATGCAGAGGAAAGTGTTTCTCAAATGCGAAAAACTATCGCAAAACGCTTATCTGAAAGCAAATTTACCGCTCCACATTTCTATGTGACTATGGAAATAAACATGGACAAGGCGATAGAAGCCCGTAAATCCATGAACGAAATAGCCCCAGTGAAAATCAGCTTTAATGATATGGTGGTTAAGGCGACAGCCGCGGCACTAAGGCAGCACCCCAAAGTGAATTCTTCCTGGTTAGGAAATAAAATCAGATACAATGAGCATGTTCACATTGGTGTGGCCGTGGCCGTTGATGAGGGTTTATTAGTTCCTGTTGTTCGTTTTGCTGATAATAAGCCACTTTCTCATATTTCCACAGAAGTAAAACAACTGGCAGAAAAAGCACATAATAAGCAGCTTCAGCCTAGTGATTGGGAAGGTAATACATTTACCATTTCAAATTTAGGTATGTTCGGGGTTGAGGAATTTACCGCTATAATTAATCCTCCTGATGCTTGTATTTTAGCCGTAGGCGGCATTAAGCAAACCGCCGTAGTGAAAAACGGAGAGCTTGTGGCTGGAAATGTAATGAAGGTAACGCTAAGTTCAGACCATAGAGTAGTAGACGGAGCCTTGGCTGCGGCTTTCTTGAAAACATTGAAAGGACTGTTAGAAGATCCCGTAAGGATACTCATATAACAATAATTCATTCAATAACCCTGGCAATACGTTGTCAGGGTTATTTATATCCAAAGACTATAATGACAAAAATAAGATCAACCACCGTTCTTGCCGTAATTCATGAAGGTAAAGTAGCTATCGGTGCTGACGGACAAGCTACCATGGGCAATTATGTAGCAAAAAGTAATGTCCGTAAAATAAGGAAATTGCAAGACGGTAAAATAGTCACCGGTTTTGCAGGGTCTACCGCTGATGCCTTTACCCTACTTGAGCGGTTTGATGAAAAGTTAAACAGCTATGGAGGTAATATGA
>JBCCSU010000048.1:0-21417 GCA_039199635.1 Bacteroidota bacterium
AAGACACTGGGAATCAAACCATTGACCAACCTGATCCCGAAACTAAAACTAGCCAATTACCTTAGGTAGCTGTGGTGTGCCTGAAAAAAATTAACTCGCTCATAACCAGTTGTTTAAATCAAAATCGTGTCAAACTCGGGAAGAAGGTGGGTTTTGAAACTATGATCCCCACAAAGCTAACCCATAAAGACATCGCTAATCTTACAGGTACTTCCAGACAGACAGTTACTACCATTCTGAACGAACTAAAAGAAAGTAATTTAATCTATTTTGACCGGAGGAAAATACTCATTCGAGATTTAGGCGAATTAAAGTAGCTTAAAAAGTTCAGTTTCTTTCAAATCATGAATGTCATCAATATCGTTCAGTTCATCTACTAAATAATATCTTACTTTTTCTTGTTTCACCAAAAGCAATGTTTCCTTTAAAACCCGTGGGGTACTCCACTCACTCAGCGTAAAAATTTTAGAATTGTGCGCTTTCATCCCAATCAAATAATACCCACCATCCCTGGCCGGACCTATAACTACATCATTACTTATCAAATGCTCAAATGCTTCATCTACTATTTTAGAGGTTAACCCATAGACATCAGCTCCGATAAGTACGATGGAATCATAGCCTTTTTGCAGCCCGTCATTTATGGCATTGTCCATGCGTTCACCAATATCAGCACCCTTTTGAACTTGCTTGTACCTGGCTCCTCTCCAAAAATCGTTTGAATCTATATGATCGTGAAAGTATACGGCAAAATCCCTTGAACTTCCCCGAGCCACTTTTAAGGCATTACTTAGCAATACTTTATAGATCTCTAGTGCTTTATTATCTCCTACTTTTTTGGCCAGTCGCGTTTTGACTTTGCCTAGAATCGGATTCTTGCAAAAGACAATTAAGAGCTCATTCATACACTTTCACACCCTCTTTCAGCCATTTTGACCAGCTTTTATTGTACGTGTGTACGCTATCTGTTTCTACATTTAAAGGGTTTACAACAGTATTATTTTTATTCTTCCAATCGAAGATGCCTCCATACAAATTGAAAACATTTTTATAACCGAGCTCCTGAAGCCTTTCTCCAATTTTCTCACTTCTATAACCTACACTGCAGTACAGAACAACAGGTTTATCTTTATCAATATCGCTGACCATATTTGGAGAAAAACCTTCATAGTCTATGAACTTAGCCCCTTTAATATGACTGATTTCGTACTCTTTTAATGATCGGGTATCTAAAAGTATGAATTCACCATCAGTGAAATCTGCCCGGAGCTCATTTTCATGGATCAATGGAACCGAATGGCTTAACAGCGAATTAATTTTTTTATCGAAGTCTTTCTGTGACATACACCTAAATGGACAAATAAAAACACCGAGTATCAGTAATTTATATAATCGTAGTCTTAAATGACCTTCTGTTATGAAACGTACGCCTGATTTCATAGATAACAAAAATTAAAAGTAAACTATATTCTAATGCTACTATCAACATATTCTCTTCAAAACCTGTTTCAGAATACCCGAGATAAGATAAAAATATTAAAGCTGACCAAAGCATAGGAAAACGATAATGGGTTAAAGTACATAATGCCACCAAAGCGGTAACATACCAAGGATGCACAATGGTAGCCATAGCAAAATAAATGAGAAAGATCCACAGCCATACTGCCGGGGTACCATCTTTTTTTGGGTGGGCAAATAATGCAATTGACATGATAATTATAAAAGTAATTACGGATAACCAAGGACCGGCAGTTTCTATTATATTGTAACCTTTAGTCAAAAAACCAATCTCCCTTATCAAGTAGTATAGGCTAGCATTAAATTCAAATTTTTGAAAATAAAGACTAATACTCTGAGACATCCCCTCAATAAGGGCAGGATCATATAAAGGCCAAAAAACGAGAGTCAACATCAAGCCGGTAGAAACAAAAACAATACACAGCCTCTTTATTGAAATTCTTCTTAAAAAAACCGGAAGTATGATCAGTGGAATTAGCTTGGAAGCAATGGCCAGCGCTAACGCGCTTCCCGCTGTTAGGTATCTACTTTGCTTGTAGCTATAAATCCCTAACAGCAAAAAAAATATCATCAAACTCTCCAAGTGCAGATTTCCGGTCAGCTCTAAGATCACCAAAGGATTTAATGCGTAGATCAACACATTGCGTTTTGAAAGATTATACGCATCAGAGAGTTGTAACAATAAGTATATGGAGCCCAACTCAGCAACAAAAATAAAAATACGCATAATAATAGCCGACCCAAGTACCGAATCTGAAAAAGCCGAAACCCAAAATAAAAACTGGCCTACCGGTGGATAAATAGTAAAGTAATCGGGCGAGTTAAGGGAATTATAAAGTTCAATATTTAGCGTATCAGGCAATCGATTGTTGGCAATAAACCAGCTGGGAACATGAGAAAAGGGGTGTATACCTTCGTGTAATAATTTGCCGTCCCATACAAACCGGTAAATATCATCAGAGAGCCCCGGCATCGAAAAAAGGAAAATCAGCCGAAAAAGAATCCCAATTAAGAGTAAGGTATTAATATTTAGTTCAGAAGCTTTATACAAGTACCAGTAAGAGGTAAAGAGCCCCACATACGCTGTAATTATTGAGATACTATGATACCGTTTGGCAAAAAATCCAAAATATACATAAAGAATTACGGACA
This sequence comes from Bacteroidota bacterium, assembly GCA_039199635.1. Lineage (GTDB taxonomy): Bacteria > Bacteroidota > Bacteroidia > Cytophagales > Cyclobacteriaceae > Fulvivirga. Next base: position 2,671 of record JBCCSU010000048.1, read on the forward strand.
GAGCAATTAGAAAATATGAAATACGATAAGAGCGCTTAGCCCACATGCCGGATAGGCCTTACGGAATGATAAAAAACACTTCCAAAACCTAGTGACAGCATTACATGAAAAATTAAAAGTCCCCAATCATGCAAATAGATACCGGCAGCTATTCCTCCCAGGAAATATAGACAAAGTAACCCTTCCAGGAAGGTCAAAAAAGTAAAGCTGGGCTTAATATAAACATTACCTTTCCAGCTTTCTTTTTTATGGGTGATGTTGAATTTCGGTGTACGAATAAAGGGGCTTTTGACTCCTAATAAACCTTCCAATACCGCTAATCCGTTATGCAAAGACAGCCCCATAGAAACGACAAGAAACATTGGAAAAACTCGGAAATACTGCTTTTTAGCGTTATCCTTAAATGCCGCTTTGCTTGAAACCCAATAAAAAAAAGCTATTGAGAAAAACCCTAACAAAAAGATGCTTCCCAAGTCAAATAGAAGGGATAATTCGGGATTAGCATCTTTTATAAATAGCATAGGTATACTCAGAATCGAAGCGAGAAGGAGACAAACGAATACTGAACTATTGAATAAATGAAAAACGGCATGTACCTTATTGGTCAGCTTTATTTTTGATTTGAAGACCTTCGCTAAGTTCTTTTTAGCGGTTTCAGCTGCCCCCTTATTCCACCTGTATTGTTGTGACTTAATCGCCGGCATGATTACTGGTAGCTCAGCCGGAGCCACGCATTCTTCAAGAAACTTGAATTTCCAGCCTTTGATCTGTGCCCGGTAACTTAAGTCTAAGTCCTCAGTCAGTGTATCTGCCGACCATCCACCGGCATCAATGATCGTTTCCTTTCTCCATACTCCGCCTGTACCGTTAAAATTGATAAAACTACCGGCATGACTTCTACCTGATTGTTCAATTGAAAAATGTGCATCTAATCCAAAAGCCTGAAGTCTAGTAAGTAAAGAGTAATCTCTATTCAGGTGCCCCCATTTAGTTTGTACAAGTCCTATTCCCTCATCAAATTCAGAAATAGTACGCTTTAAAAAATCAGGTTCAGGAAGGAAATCGGAATCAAAAATGGCAATGTAATCGCCTTTTGCTATGTTGAGCCCATACTCTAATGCGCCTGCTTTAAACCCACTCCGGTCAGCCCTGCGAACGTGCTTAATATCTATACCTTTTTCTGACCACTCCTGAATTTTTCTTTCAGCTATGATTAATGTATCGTCAGAGGAATCGTCCAACACTTGGATTTCCAATAGTTCAGAAGGATAGTCAAATTTACAAACTGCATCAATCAATCTTTCTACAACATACTTCTCATTGTATATCGGTAATTGTACAGTTACCTTCGGCCATATTGTTGAGCTCTTTTTCTTAGAAGGATTGTCTCTTTTACTCCTTAAATAGTGCCAGGTTAGGTGCAACTGTCCTAGGCTGAACATAAATATGAAAAGCAGACTCAAACAATAGAGAACTATAACGATCAACTCTAATATCATAGGTTTTTAAAAATAGTCCATAATATTTTATACCCCGCCATTAATGTTCCTTTCACCGTACCTGATATCTTCGAAAAACCAATTCTTTTCCGGTAGTTGACAGCAACTTCTGCGCACTGGAAACCTTTTTTAGCTGCTTTCACTTGCATTTCGACCGTCCAACCGTAAGTAGTATCAGTCATGCCAAGTTCGATAAGTTTTTGGTATTTAATGGCTCTGAACGGTCCGAGATCAGTAAACTTAATATTATAAAATAGCTTTATCAGCTTGGTCGCCAGCCAGTTACCGAATATCTGCTGGGGGGTCATGGCACCACGGGCTAAAGTTCCCAAGGCTCTTGAACCAATAACCATATCCTTATTTTCTAATAAAATAGGAGCTAAAAGCTTATCCATTTCCTCAGGGTAATCTGAATAGTCAGCATCTATGAAAACCACTACATCCGTTTGAACTTGTGAACGAGAAATGTAATCAATGCCTTTGAGGCAGGCCCGGCCATATCCTTTTACCTCTTCTCGAAGTACTGTGGCACCCGCTTCACGCGCTACTTGATCAGTTTGATCTGTGGAAGCATTATTTACAACCACTATTTCGTTCACAAAATTCGGAATTTCCCGAATCACATTCCCTACACCATTCTGCTCGTTAAATGCTGGTATGATTACTTTTACGATTGCGTCCATGCATCAGATTAGAAAGTGTAAAACTAGGTGTATTCCAGCTTTTGATTTCGTCATCTAACAGACAATGACGGCCTAAGGAAACTAATACGCCCGGGCAAAAACAACCCTGCCTGATGAGGGTTTTCCGCTGTAAATACAGGTACCATCCTCTTTCTTTTGATTCAACGGTATACAGCGAATGGTTGCTTTTGTTTCGTTTTTAACCTTTTCCTCTGTCTCAGCCGTACCATCCCAATGTGCTAATACAAAGCCTCCTTTATCGTCAAGTGTGTTTTTGAACTCCTCATATGTATTGACCTTCGTGGTATGTCCCTTTCGAAAATTCAACGCCCTTTCATAAATATTTGCTTGTATCTCACTGAGAAGGCTTTTAATCGTTTTACCAGCCTCACCTAAAGCATAAGTCTTTTTCTCTTTAGTATCTCTGCGAGCTATTTCAATCGTACCATTCTCTATGTCTCTTGGGCCGATAGCCACTCTGATCGGAATACCTTTAAGCTCATATTCGGCAAATTTCCAGCCAGGTGATTGAGTGTCCCGATCATCAAATTTCACAGAAATACCATTCTCTTTAAGTTCCTCACCAATTTGTTGAGCCACAGATCGAATAGCAGAAAGCTGCTCATCCGTTTTAAAAATAGGCACGATCACTACTTGAATAGGAGCCAGTTTGGGAGGAAGAACCAGTCCCTCATCATCGGAATGAGCCATGATAAGAGCGCCCATAAGTCGGGTACTCACACCCCATGATGTTCCCCAAACAAAATCCTCTTTTCCGTCTTTTCCGGCAAACCTTACGTCAAAAGCTTTGGCAAAATTCTGACCAAGAAAGTGAGAGGTACCTGATTGAAGTGCCTTACCATCTTGCATTAATGCTTCAATGCAATAGGTGTCTACAGCTCCCGGAAACCGCTCACTTTCCGTTTTCACTCCCTTCACCACTGGCATGGCCATAAAACGCTCGGCAAATTCAGCGTACACATTCAACATTTGTTTTGTCTCATCTACTGCTTCCTTTTCAGTGGCGTGAGCCGTGTGTCCTTCTTGCCAAAGAAATTCGGCCGTCCTTAAAAATAAGCGGGTTCTCATCTCCCAGCGCACCACATTAGCCCACTGGTTTACTAAGATCGGCAGGTCTCTGTAAGACTGTATCCAGGTTTTATAGGTATTCCATATGACAGTTTCTGACGTAGGCCGAACTATAAGTTCTTCTTCAAGTTTAGCCTCAGGGTCTACTATTACACCTGATCCGTCATCCGCATTTTTCAATCGATAATGGGTGACCACAGCACACTCTTTAGCGAATCCTTCCACATGATCGGCTTCCCTGCTCATGTATGACTTAGGTACGAATAATGGAAAATAAGCATTGGTATGACCTGTTTCCTTAAACATTTTGTCGATCTCGGCTTGCATTTTCTCCCAAATACTATATCCATAAGGTTTAATAACCATGCAACCGCGTACCGCAGAATGTTCGGCTAAATCAGCGCGTTTTACAATTTCATTGTACCAAAGTGAATAATCTTCAGATCTTTTTGGAAGAGACTTGGCCATTTTATGCTATTGGTATGTTTTTTGCTTAAAGTAGAGTCAGTGAATAAGCCGACAAATATAGATATAATATTGAATCTGTTTTTTCGAATTAACGTTATATAGTTAAGTTTATAAAACTAAAATTGGAGAGTTATGAGAGCCTATTGGAAATCCGTCGCGTTGAGTTTATTGGTTTTATTAAGTTCAGTAATAGTAGTTTCCGCCCAGGAATACGATGATCTGTATTTTAGTTCTAAAGACCGAAAGGTCAAAGAACAAAAAACTTCCGTTCGGAAGGCTGAACTCGCGAAAATAGAGGAAGAATCAGCAGACCTTGACCAAAGCTTTTCAGAAAGAAACGTTAATCCTGAATATATTGCTAAATACCGTGCAGATCAAGAGCAAAGGAATAATGGTAACAGTTTCGAAGAAGATGAATACTTCGATGAAAATTTTCAGCAAAATCGCCCATTAAACGATTTTCAAGATAACGCAGATGTTGTAGTTAGGGATAGGTTCGGCAATACCACCTATTTTAGAAATGCAAGAGATATTTATTGGAGTGATCCTTTACGATTTAGAGGTACAGCTTTTGACCCTTTCTTCAATCCTATAGGTTTCAATAATTTTGGACCTGGGGTAAACATTAACGTAGGAGTAGGTTTCGGCTGGAATAGGTGGAATCGATGGAACAGGTGGAATCGATGGAATCGATTTAATGGTTGGAACGCAGGTGTTGGTTTTGGTTGGGGAAATGCTTGGGCATTCGATCCGTGGCTCGGAGGAGGTGGTTTCGGCTTTTATGATCCTTGGTTAGTTGACCCTTTCTTCTGTCCATCACCATTTAGAAATAACGTAGTAGTCATAAATAATTACGAATCAAGGGCTAATCGTACGATTAGAAGAGGCGTGGGTCCTTCGCGCGTAGCTACTGTTAACAGAACAGGAAGTAGAGCTACCAGAGTGGTGAATAATGAAGCAGCGCGAACTAGCCGAGTGGCTTCTAACAGCAGGCGTTCATCTAGAAGCTCTTCTTACTCCAGAAGTTCCGCAGCCGATAACGGACAGAGCCGTTATTACAGAAGAACGAGAAGTTCGGATAACTCTGCCGTTTCTTCCAGAAGTTCACGCTCTAGTCGATCTTATGCAAATACAGACAGAACATCGCGCTCTTCTTCAAACTATTCAAGAAGCAGCCGCTCTACCGCTCCAAGTTCAAGAACGGGATATAGCAGATCCGGAAGCAGCTCGAGATCAAGTGGCTATAGTCGCTCGGGTACTTCCAGATCGAGCAGTAGCTACAATCGCTCAGGCAGCTCAAGATCATCCAGCTATTCAAGATCTAGATCCGGTAGCAGCTATAATCGATCTTCAGGTTCACGCTCCTCAGGTAGCAGAAGTTACTCCGGAAGCAGAAGCAGTGGAAGCAGAAGCAGTGGATTCTCAAGATCCGGAAGCTCTAGTAGATCTAGCGGCTCATCAAGAAGTAGTGGCGGACGTAGAGGCAACTAAGTCAGTTCTCACACAGAGATAATCACCTGATTATGAATTCTAAATCAAAGCTTGCACTGGTAAGCCTAATAGCGGTATGTATAATAATTGCCGATGTTAGAGGTCAAGATGCGAGCGATTTCCCAGGCCTCGTACTAGATATCAGTAGAACGAGCAATGGCGGAAGCGCTCGCATCTTAGGTCTTGGAGGCGCACAAACCGCTCTTGGTGGTGATATCAGTTCAATTTCCTCTAATCCCGCAGGTTTAGGATTTTTTAACCGATCAGAATTTAGTTTTAGCACCCAATTTAACGGCTTGGATGCTACTTCCAATTATACTGATAATCGTAATGAAGCCTCCAAATTCAATTTCAATCTTCCCAACCTAGGCGTAGTAATTAATAGAGGTAGAGCCAGGGATAAATGGCGTAATCAGTCTTTTGGGGTGAGTATTAATAGAAAAGCAGACTTCCAAAATCAATTTAATTACAGTGGTTTAAGTTTTAACGAAACGGTGATTAATCCTAACACTGGTAATCCGGAGTTAAGTTTTGATCCAAACGCTCCTAAAGATATAATTGAACTTGCTTTTCAAGGAGTGATAGATGTGGGGCAAACTATAGATGATCCTCCGGTAGTTTCTAATGACTTTGCCGGAGATTTGGCCTTGTTAGCTTGGAGAACCTTTATTTTAGATGAATTTACTGATGATCAGGGTCAACGATTCTTGGATAGAGCGGTCTTCGCCACGGACGATGATGGCAGACTCTTAGAAGATAGTAGCGGAAATTTAATCATGGCCTTTCCTGAAGAAAACCTTCCAACCCTTCAGATAGAAGATATAGATATTCGGGGAGCAGCTTATGAGTTTAATTTGGCTTATGGAGCAAATTATGACGACCGCATTTACTTGGGGGCCTCCTTAGGCATCAATACATTTCGAAAAGAGGTGGAAAGAATATACAGTGAACGACCTACTAATACCGATTTGATCAGCTTGACTTTTACAGATCAATATGAACAAACTGGATTAGGAATTAATGCCACAGCTGGTATAATTGCACGTCCTGTTGACGTACTTCTAATTGGATTAAGCTACACCTCTCCTACTTTTTATGGTATCTCGCAGATAAGAGAGCTAGGTATGACAGCTAATTTTATTGATGTTGATAGGCCAATTGAAGCTGAACCTTTACGGTTTGACGAATCAAATTTTGGGTTAACTATCCCTTCCACGCTTAATGCAGGTTTAACATTTTTTGCCGGTAAAAATGGTTTTATCACCGCAGAGGTTGAGCAAGTGAATTATCGTGAAGGTCGCGTATCAGGTCTCTCGGAACAGCGTCTCGAAGATGAGTCGAACGCAGATATTGATAGATTTAACAGAACTTTGAATTATCGGATAGGAGCAGAATTCAGACATGACATATTTAGAGTGCGCGGCGGGTTTGCCTACATCGAAGACCCCGAGAGTAATAGATTGGAACAAGATGAGAAGCAATTCTCGTTTGGTTTAGGTATACGACAAAAGAAATATTACGGGGACATTGCAGTGATGCGCTCTACGGGCTTTGCCACTCGTGTTAGTCCTTACCCTGGTGCTTCTATAGCTACTATAGATCAAAACGCTACCCGAGTGACCCTTACTGTAGGAGTCAAATTTTAAATAAAGCTTTTCAAAACTTGTTTTAGCTCATTTTCTTCGGTCTTTGAGGAGGAGATTGAAAATTTAGCCTGCGTGTAAAACGGTTTTCGAGCGGAATAAGTCTCTTTCAACGTTTTCTCCAAGTCCAGATCTTTTAATTTCGGTCGGGTGTTAATATTAGTCTTGAGAAGCCTTTTGATCAAGGTTTCAAAAGGGGGATCGAGGAAAATTGATACTCCGGAAGTATTCATTTGATATAAATTATCATAGAAGCATGGCGTACCGCCACCTGTGGCTACCACATAGTTCTCTTGTTTACTTACAACCTCCCTTAGAAGTGAGCGCTCACACTCTCTAAAATAACGTTCTCCTTCTACCTCAAATATTTCTGAAATACTCCGTCCCTCTTTTGATTCTATTAGGGCGTCAAGATCATAAAAGTTAAGATCCAGTTCAGCGGCTACTTTTTTACCCAAAGTAGACTTTCCTGACCCTGGCATCCCGATCAAAAAAAACTTAGCCAATGATTTCATTTATTTCCGGAGCAGACGGTACATCGTTATAATGCCATTTACCGAGCACAATGCCATTTTTCAGCAAGAGAATACCGGGATTAGATCTGACCATAGCTTTTAATACTGTGGCATCTGTAAAATAAAAAGGCGCAGCCAACTGATGATTATGTCGAAACTCCTCAAAAGCAGCTTCACCAGATGAGGTAAGGATCATAGACTCTGCTTTGGCTCCTTGTACAAGATTTTTGATGTCCTCCATGTTCTCAGTATTGGCTTCTGCGGTGTAGAAGATCAACAAAAGTTTATAGCCTTCAAATGTCTTCTGAGTATAGTCTTCTCCATCGACTCCGATGACTTGATAATCCGTGATTTTAGGAGTAGCAGCCTTTTCGTTCAGTACACGGGATGAAACATATTCGTACCCGTCTGCTGCTTTAAGAAAGCTCTCAGACCTAATTTCTTCATCATTTTTTACGAAAGTGTATTCTACCTTTGGAGCCTCTTCAGCAATCATATTAAGCTGTATACTATCAGCTATTTTATAAGGACGAAAATCGATGAAGGGCAGATGATCAATCGCATATTTTCCCAAAATTGAGCTTATAATAGTCGTTGAAATAATTATAATGTGCGAAGGTAGCGACCTCATCATAGGTCTGTATTTCCTGCGATACCAGAACAGATGCAATATGAATACGATAAGGATTACATCTTTGTAAAATGATTGCCAAGGCGTTAGAGGAATAGCATCACCAAAACATCCGCAATCGGTAACTTTATTAAAATAGGCGGAATAAAATGTTAAAAAGGTGAAAAACACGATCAAGCTCAACAAAACCTTAGTGGTAAGCTGCATCTTATAATGGATTAATACAGCTACCCCTAATACTACTTCTAATACGATCAAGAAGAAGCCCAGTGGCAAAGCTAAGGGTATAAATACCTCAAAAAAGGACCCAAAATCACTGCTGAAAACTTCGAAATACTCTTCCAGTTTAATTTTAGTACCAATAGGATCATTCAGCTTGATAAGACCCGAAAAAATAAAAAGCCCGCCTACAAAAACTCTTGAAAATAAATCAACTCCTCTTCTAACTATTTCCATCTCCTTTTAATTTGATAAGACAAAAAACCGCGTAATTGATCATATCCTGGTAGTTAGCATCTATACCCTCAGAAACCAACGTTTTACCCTTATTATCCTCAATCTGCTTTACTCTTAACAATTTCATAAGAATAATATCAGTCATACTATTGACTCGCATATCGCGCCAGGCCTCTCCATAGTCATGATTTTTATTCATTAATAACCCCAAGGTATCGTCTACGATAGTGTCGTAAAGCGGTAATAACTCCTCAAGTTTCATTTCCAGATTATTATTGGATACCCATTTTAGCTGCATAATAGCCATGATGCAGTAATTTACAATAGCTATAAATTCGTCTGAAATATCCTCTTGTACTTTTTGTGTACCCTTTTCTTGTATGCTTCGAATTCGTTGTGCTTTGATAAAAATCTGGTCCGTTAATGAAGGGACTCTCAAAATACGCCAGGCAGTTCCGTAGTCCTGTGTTTTCTTTTCGAAAAGCGCTTTACACTCCTGGATCACGTCCTTATATTCGCTTACTGTTTTATCAATCAAAATGGGTTCCTATTAGAAATTAACCTTACCAACAAAAGTGGCACAAAATACGGCTTTTTCACCTAAAAAAACATTGAACCTTCGTGGTAAACTCATGCTTTTAGACACGCAGAAGATTATGGGTATTATCAATGTAACTCCGGATTCTTTTTACGAGGGTAGCCGGGCTAAATCCAAAAAAGTAGTTCTAAAAAAGGCAGAGCAGATGCTTACTGAGGGTGCCACTTTTATAGACTTAGGGGGTTCTTCGAGCCGGCCTAGTGCTGAAGATATTACGGTAGAAGAAGAGCTAAATAGAGTGATACCACATATTGAAACTATTCGTTTTAGGCTCCCGGAGCTATATATTTCAGTAGATACTTTTAGGAAAGACGTAGCCGAAAAGGCATTGGAGGCCGGAGCAGATATGATTAATGATATATCAGGAGGCGATTTAGATCCCGGCATGTATGATCTGTTGCAGAAATACAAGGTGCCGTATATTGCTATGCATATGCAGGGTAATCCTCAAAATATGTCATCAAAAGCGAATTATGCAGATGTAACCCTGGAGGTCTATCAAAATTTAAAAAACAAAACGAGCAAACTCCAGTCAATGGGCATTAAAGACATTATTCTTGATCCTGGTTTTGGATTCGCCAAAACGGCTAAGCACAGCTTTGAGTTACTTAAGAATTTAGGTTTTCTAAAAACCATTGGACATCCCGTCTTAGTCGGAATATCCCGAAAATCCATGATCTATAAGTCACTGGAAATAAGTCCATTGGAAGCATTAAACGGCACTAGTGTACTTAATACAATTGCCTTACAAAACGGGGCTGACATTTTACGCGTTCACGATGTAAAAGAGGCGGCAGAGAGCGTCAAATTGTTTAATTTAACGTTTCGGTAAAAAAAGATAGAAAGAGTTGATTTTTTCGTTTAGCATCGGATTTCTAGAGATCAGTTGGGTAGATATCATTGATGTATTATTAGTGAGCATCTTATTGTATCAAATCTATAAATTGATGCGCGGAAGTGTTGCGGTAAAAATCTTCCTGGGCATTCTATCACTCTATTTGATCTACCTGATCGTTAGAGCAGCTCAAATGGAACTGCTGGGCCTTATCCTGGGGCAGTTCATGGGGCTTGGAGTTTTAGCGGCTATTATTCTCTTTCAACCTGAGATCAGAAAGTTCTTATTACTTATCGGTAAAACCACGGATTTTAATAAGGACAACATATTTAAAACCCTATTTATCTGGAAGAAACGCAATCCACTCGACAGCTATAATATAACTCCGGTCATAGAGGCTGCCAAAACGTTAGGCGGCACAAATACCGGAGCGTTGATTGTTTTCTCTCGAGACTCAGAATTAAAATTTTATGCCGAATCAGGTGATTTGGTGGATGCTCTTCTTTCCAAACGGCTGCTCATGGCTATTTTCAACAAGAACAGTCCGCTTCATGATGGCGCAGTTATTTTATACAAAGGAAAAATTAAAGCGGCACGTTGTGTATTACCTGTATCTGAAACCGAAAATTTATCCGCTCAGTTTGGGTTAAGGCACAGGGCCGCACTAGGTATGTCTGAAATAACAGATACCATGATTCTCATTGTTTCCGAGGAAACCGGTCAATTTTCCATAGCCAGAAACGGTAAACTTTCACATAACCTTTCCCCGCTTGAGCTTCGTAAAATGATCAATGAATATCTCACAGATACTCGGAAACAGCTAGAAGAGGTAGTAAAACCGGAGAAAAAGCCTACGACTACCATGTCTAAAAGCGAGATAAATTTAAATATTAAATAGCTATTACAAGAGGACAGACAACCTCGTCTATTCTATGGATTTAAAAACGAAAACCATGGAAAACATGTGCCTCGTAGAAACCTTAAATAACTTTTAATTCTTTACCAACCGCTACGAAGGCATCAATAGCTGAATCTAAATGGTGTTTTTCATGACCGGCCGAAATTTGAACGCGTATTCGAGCCTGACCTTTAGGTACCACAGGATAGAAAAACCCAATGACATAAATGCCTTTGGAGAGAAGCGCATCGGCAAATTTTTGAGATAGCGGCGCATCATAAAGCATAATGGGCACAATGGGATGTTCACCAGGCTTCATATCAAAACCAGCTTCCGTCATTTTACTGCGAAAGTACTTCGTATTATCTTCTAGTTTATCCCGAAGTTCAGTAGTCTCGCTTAGCATATCTATAACCGCAATAGAAGCCCCAGTAATAGATGGTGCCAGAGTATTCGAAAATAAATACGGTCTTGATCTCTGACGTAAGATCTCAACAATTTCTTTCTTAGCAGAAGTAAAGCCTCCCGAAGCACCACCTAATGCCTTTCCCAAGGTACCGGTAATGATATCTACCCTATCCATGACACCACAATGCTCATGTACACCTCTACCTGTTTTCCCTATAAAACCTGTAGAATGGCACTCATCGGACATAACTAATGCGTTATACTGATCAGCCAGATCGCAGATCTTATCAAGCTGTGCTATGGTTCCATCCATGGAGAAAACCCCGTCCGTGACAATGATCTTTTGTTTGGCACCGGCAGCAGTAGCCTCCTTCAGCTGTTTTTCCAAATCAGCCATATCATTATGCTGATACCGGTACCGCATGGCTTTGCACAGTCGAACACCGTCAATAATTGATGCGTGATTCAGCGCATCGGAGATAATGGCATCCTCCGGCCCAAAAAGAGGCTCAAAAACTCCTCCGTTAGCATCAAATGCCGCAGCATATAAAATGGTATCTTCCATTCCCAAGAATTCAGAGATCTTTTGTTCCAGCTCTTTATGGATGTCTTGTGTTCCACAAATAAACCGCACAGAAGACATCCCAAAACCATGTGTATCAATAGCCTTTTTGGCCGCTTCAATAACCCGAGGATGTGACGATAGTCCAAGGTAATTATTGGCACAAAAATTAATAACCTCAGCACCTTCTAAAGTATTGATATCGGCACCTTGTGGGGTATTGATCACCCGCTCTTTCTTAAAGAGACCAGCTTCTTTGATCTCCGTTATTTCAGCTTCTAATTTTGGCTTTAAAGTATTGTACATTTTAATCAGTTTTTCGCTTTATAAATACAGGTTTTGGCTTCACCATTTTCGGTTTACCAGATAACAACTTTGGTTTTGCCATTGGTTTTTTCAATGGCTCCTTTTCCACTGTAACATCCTCACTCAATGGATATTTTCTCCTAATAGGGTTGATAAGATATAATTTTTGTGCGGTAAAACTGTTAGGATGCATTTGTTCAAAAAGCTTTTTCCACGTTTCCCAAAGTACTGATTCCTCCTTTTTAAAAAGTTCAGAATCAATCTTTTTGGAGATCAAATAATCTTCCCACCGCATGCGCACAAATATATAACATTCAAGCACCCTTTTTGATCCTTTCAATCGATTTCGAGTTGGGTTTCGAATACCGAAATCACTAATTTCGCACCACTTCGAATTACATGATGAAAGCATGCATAGAATATTAGTTACAGGTGCGCTAGGTCAGCTTGGCTCAGAATTAACAGAGGCTCTCAGATCATTACATGGTAAAGATAATGTAGTAGCCACTGATGTGCGGGAACCTGTAACTGAAGGTGGAATTTTTGAATTGCTTGATGTAATGGATAAACCGGCATTAGACAGCATGGTTGATAAATATAAAATCACGAGAATTTATCATCTGGCTGCCGTGCTTTCCGCCAAAGGCGAAAATGATCCCAAGTTCGCCTGGGACCTAAATATGAACAGCCTGATTAACGTATTAGAATCGGCCAGAACCAAAAATCTGGATCGTATTTACTGGCCAAGTTCTATAGCGGTGTTTGGTCCCGGTACTCCGGTAGATAATACCCCACAGCATACGGTCATGGATCCGAACACCATTTACGGAATTAGTAAATTAGCAGGCGAACGATGGTGTGAATATTATCATCTAAAATATGGAGTAGATGTTCGCAGTTTGAGGTATCCCGGGCTCATTGGTTATAAAGCAAAGCCGGGAGGTGGAACTACAGATTATGCTGTTGATATTTATTATAAAGCGTTAGAAGATGGTAGTTACACCTGTTTTTTAAAAGAAAATACACTGCTACCTATGATGTACATGGAGGACGCAGTAAATGCAACTATTGAGCTTATGCAGGCTGATGCCTCAAAAGTAAAAGTAAGGTCTAGTTATAACATAGGTGCTTTATCTTTTAGCCCTGATGAGATAACGGCAGCTATTAAAAAGCATCTTCCTGAATTTAAGATGGCTTATGACCCTGATTTCAGACAAGATATAGCTGACTCCTGGCCGAATTCTATTGATGACTCAGCCGCGCGTAAAGATTGGGGTTGGAAACCTACATTTGACCTTGATAAAATGACACTCACTATTTTAGAAGGCCTTAAAAGACAACTTGAATCTCATCGTATAGATTCCTAAATCATTTTGCCGCACGCATTAGTCTTGTATATTTGATCCATCAGACAGAAGAAAGATGGCTAATTACGAAAACTTAAAAACCGAGATCCAAAATGGTATTTACACTATCAGGATCGAGCGTCCTGAAAGTTTAAATGCGCTTAACATCAAGACGATTGATGAGATAAGTACGGCTATTCAGCACGTATATGACGATAAGGACATCAAAGCGGCTATCCTTACCGGTACAGGTGAACGAGCCTTTGTAGCCGGTGCGGACATAAAAGAAATAGCTGAATTGAATGAAGTGAACGCACGCAAATTTGCCGAAAGGGGGCAAGAGGTATTCTCGATGATAGAGCAGTGTGAAAAACCTGTAGTGGCTGCGGTCAATGGTTTCGCTTTAGGTGGAGGCTGTGAGTTAGCCATGGCTTGTCATTTGAGGGTAGCATCCGCTAATGCAAAGTTTGGACAACCGGAGGTTAACCTTGGTATACTACCAGGATACGGAGGCACCCAGCGACTGACACAGCTAGTAGGGCGCGGGAAGGCCTTAGAGCTCATGATGACTGGGGATATGATATCTGCTCACGATGCTTTGCATTTAGGACTGGTTAATCATGTAGTTGACACTCAAAGTGAGCTCATGGAGGCTACACTCAAAATTTTAGATAAGATTACTGCCAAAGCCCCACTTGCCATCGGAATGGTGATCAACTCCGTAAATGCCTATTACTCTTCTGAGGAAAATGGCTATCAGACTGAGGCGAACAGTTTTGCACACTGCGCCAAAACAGAGGATTTTAAAGAGGGCACCTCGGCCTTTATAGAAAAGCGAAAACCGGAATTCAAGGGCGAGTAACTTGAGTCAACTCAAGAGTTTAGCGAGTCAAACGGCCGTATACGGTGCCAGTAGCATTGTAGGTCGTATGCTAAACTATTTGCTAGTCCCCTATTACACAACGGTATTTCTCACCAGCGAATATGGTATCGTTACAGAATTCTATGCCTACGCGGTATTTTTTAACGTTATCTATACCTATGGTCTTGAAACTGCATATTTCAGATTTGCCTCAAAAGATGATAAGAATGAAAGCACCATATATAATAGTGCGGTAACATTTATTCTAATCAGTAGCATACTACTTTCCGGATTACTCTATTTATTTTCTTCATCTATTGCCAATTATCTGGAGTATCCCGGAAGAGGTTATTTTATACAATGGCTTGCAGCTATACTTGCCCTGGATGCCCTCGTAGCCATTCCCTTTGCCAAACTCAGAATTGAGGGCAAGGCGGCACTATTTGCCACAGCTAAGCTTATTAACATTGGTTTGAACATCGGTCTTAATCTCTTTCTGATCTCATTGTGTCGCCAAGTTTATGCCGGTGAGATTTTGCCTGCCCTTAAGCCGTTCGTAACGAGTTTTTATGTGCCCGAGTACGGCATTGAATACGTTTTTATTTCTAATCTTATCGCTAATGCAGCCTTGATAGTCATTCTCTGGAAACAATTGATCATTATCAGACTTAAAATTTCATGGGCGTTTCTTCAGCCTATGTTAAAATACGGATATCCTATTTTGTTTACCGGACTGGGCTATGCAACTAATGAAACCCTTTCCAGGTGGGCGCTGAAGTATTGGCTGCCGGAAGGCTTTTACCCGGGATATAGTAACCTAGACATACTCGGTATTTTTGGTGCTGCCTATAAGCTATCTATTTTTATGGCTTTAGGTATACAGGCTTTCCGGTACGCTGCTGAACCCTTCTTCTTCGCAAAATCAAATGACAAAGAGTCTCCAAAGCTCTTTGCTCAAGTTATGCATTGGTTTATAATTTTTGGATGTTTTGTGTTTCTAGCTGTGGGAACAAACCTTGACCTTCTTCAATATTTACTCCGTCAGGAGTCTTATCGATGGGGAGTATCAGTGGTTCCAACGCTATTATTGGCCAATCTTTTCTTTGGCATCTACTTTAATTTATCTGTGTGGTATAAGCTGACGGACCGCACATATTATGGCACCTGGATGACTATCGGCGGCGCTATGATAACCATCGTTTTAAATTATTTGCTCATCCCTGTTTACGGCTTTCACGGAAGTGCAGTCGTTACTTTGGTAGTATACATTTTAATGGTCATCACTAGTTACACGCTTAGTAAAAAATACTATCCCATTCCTTACCAGCTCACCCGAGGCACCTTTTACATTGTCATTACAGCCGTAGTTGTTTTCACTACAAATACGATCAGCCTAGAGTCACAGTGGTTAGCTACAGCATTTCACATGCTATTATTATTCCTATTTATACTCGTAGTCTGGCGGCTTGAAAAAGTGCAACTACCCCTTAAAACCTCTTGATTTTTAGTAGTTTTGTTTTCGATTATTTGAAGCAAGAACTTTTTGATGAATATAGTTATTCCAATGGCGGGAAGGGGAACCCGTCTTAGACCACACACCTTAACCATACCAAAACCCCTGATCCCAATAGCCGGAAAACCTATTGTAGAGCGTTTAGTAGAAGACATCGTGAAAGTATGTAATGAACCCATAGATAATATTGGTTTTATTATTGACAGAAGCTTTGGCAAAGCAGTGGAGAGTGAGCTTGGGCACATCGCCGATCGAGCCGGAAGCCAAGCGCATATATTCTATCAAGACCAAAAACTAGGCACTGCCCACGCTATCTTATGTGCCGAAGAGATTTTAGAAGGTAATGTAGTAGTGGCCTTTGCAGACACACTCTTCAAAGCAGACTTTACCTTAGATAGTTCGCAAGACGGTATCATTTGGGTGCAGCAAGTAGATGACCCATCTGCTTTTGGCGTTGTGGAAGTGAATAATAGTGACGTGATAACAGGCTTTGTAGAAAAACCTCAAGATCCTGCTTCTGATTTAGCCATAATAGGCATATATTATTTTAAAGATGGTATTTTCTTAAAGAAAGAGTTGCAAAAACTGATAGACGATGATGTACTGGTGAAAGGTGAATATCAGCTTACAGATGCTTTGGAGAATATGAAGTTAAAGGGATGTGAGTTTACGCCAGGGCAGGTTTCAGAGTGGCTAGACTGTGGAAATAAAGATGCCACGGTTTATACGAATAAACGCTATCTGGAATATTTAAGCGATCAAAATCTGCAGTCAGAGAATGTGATCAAAAAAAACGTGGTCATTGTACCACCGGTTTACATCGGGGATAATGTTACTATAGAAAACAGTGTTATTGGGCCGCATGTATCCTTAGGGGAAAATACTGTTGTGAAGGGAAGTGTAATACAGAACTCTATCGTGCAAACTAACAGCGAACTCAATAACGTAAACCTCAAAAACTCTATGGTGGGTAACTTTGTTCGTTATGAAAGTATAGCTAAAGACGTTAGTATAGGAGATTACAACGTGCTAACTTGATTCTACGTTTATTTTAAAATGTATATGCGCAAACACTTTGGTTTTGTTTTAGTAGCACTGATCATGCTGATCGGCATGAATGATGTATATGCGCAAAAAAGCAAATCAAAAAAAGAGCGACTCAATGAAATAAAGCTCAGAGAAGCTGAGTCATTCTTTACGGAAGGGGAGAAATATTACATCCTCGAAGATTATGCGAAAGCTTTAGTGCTATTTCAAAAATCCTTAGATATTAATAATGACAATGCCACTGTTCATTACAAGATAGCTCAAATACTCTCACAGGGCAGTGAGCTTCAAAAAGCATTAAAAAGCATAAATGAAGCTATAGCGCTTGATGCGGACAATAAGTATTTCTATATCTTAAAAGCTGATATTTTTACGCAGTTAGGTGATTTTGAAAATGCGTCCTCGGTTTACGAGGAGATGATAGGAAGAATTGATAAAACGGACCAATATCTATTCGAATTAGCTGCTCTATACCTGTATCAAAGTAGATACGATGATGCACTCAAATCCTATGATAAAATAGAGAAAGCTTACGGTCTCACCGAAGAAGTGGTTTTTCAAAAGCAAAAAATTCATTTGCAGAATAATGACCTGAATAACGCCTTATTGGAAGGGCAAAAATTGATCGAGGCATTTCCCGGAGAAGAGCAATATGTACTTAAACAAATTGAAATCTTAATCGCCAACGATAAAACAGATCAAGCCCAAAAGCAGTTGGATCAGTTTTTAACAGATTCACCCAACAATGCACAAGCGAGATTGGTTCTGGCCGAATTGAAAAGAAAGAGCGGAGATATATTATCGGCATTGAATGAATTAGTTACGCTTTACGAAAGTAGTGACTTAAGTTTCGCAAATAAGATCCAAATCTTAGCCGAGTACAGAGGCTATATGGATCAAGGTCAGCTGTCTAACCAAGGTTTGAAGTTATCATCGGAAATCATTGCGAAACACAGCGAAGAAGCAGCAGCCTATGCAATGCATGGTGATATTCTCCAAGCTATCGGTAAGTCTGAGGATGCACGGAGAGCATATATCATGGGTCTGAATTACGATCAATCTAACTTTGCCATATGGCAAAATGTGATCCAGCTCACTTTCAATGTCAACAAGATTGATAGTGTCATTTACTTTTCAGAGCAGGCGCTGGAGTTATTTCCTAATCAAAGTGCTTTTTTCTATTACAATGGAGTAGCCAATTTGCAAAATAGAAATTACGAAGAGGCCATTGCAGCTCTCGAGCAAGGGAAACGCTTATCTTCGGCAAATCTTGGACTGGTTAGTGCCTTTAATGGTGCCTTAGGTGATGCCTACAACGGTACTAAAGACTATCAAAAGTCGGATAAGGCGTATGAGGCTGCCTTAGATTTTGATCCTAACAATGATGGCATATTGAATAATTACAGCTATTACTTAGCATTGCGAAAAGATAAATTGGACAAAGCGGAAAAAATGGCCGAAAAAGTAGTTAAAAATAATCCTGATAACGCCACCTATCTGGATACTTACGCCTGGGTCCTTTTCATGCGAGAAAAATATAAGGAGGCTAAAAAGGTGATGCAAAAAGCTTTTGATAATGATCCAGACAACGTATCCGCTGTCCATTACGAGCATTTTGGTGACATTCTCTTTAAACTTGGAGACATAGATGAGGCCGTAAAAAATTGGAAAATAGCCAAAGGTATGAATCCAAACGCTGAGCTTATTGATGAAAAAATCGCTCAGCGAAGAATTAACTGATGAAAAAAATACTCTTTATCGCCTTCTTTTTTTCACTATTGGGATCAGTGGGGTGCAGCAAAAAGATTTCAGGTATTGGCCCGGTAGACAATATGAACATTCTCAATGTTCAGCAAGTTTATTTTAGCTTTCCCAGAGAAATAATCGAAATCAACTT
>JBCCSU010000049.1:0-21401 GCA_039199635.1 Bacteroidota bacterium
GATCAATTTGACACCTGATGATAAGCCATTTCAAACGAAAGAGGCGTTTTTAAGTTCTATCAGAAATTTTGATCGATCTGCGCTGGAGTTAACAGATTTGATACTCAAACAACTTTTAGTATCTGAAGATTCCTACGGCAAGGTTATGTTAATGACAAAACTGACCAATGTATATCGGTCTTATGGTTTGACTCATCAATCTCTTGATCTTATCAATACTACCATAGAAGCCGCAGATCGGCTGAAATATCCTATTTTGCCGGCAAGGCTATTTGTAATTAAAGCCTTCATTCTGTACAAAGACCTCAAAAGAGACAGCCACGAAGCCTTATCTCTGCTTTTGGATGCCCTTGATATACACAAGAAAGTCGGAAATAGAGGAGGTGAACTCAATGTGTCTAAAATCCTGGCTGACTATCACCTGACTTACGGAGATATAAATAAGGCAAAAGATTTATTTCAGCAGGTGATAGATGAGGGAGAGGGTATCGTAAAGAGAGTCACGATCGTAGATAGTTGGAATGGAATTGGCCTTATCCACCAAAAAAGGGGCAAGTATCAGGATGCCTTAGATTATTTTAATAAAGCTCTGGAATTAGCTGCTGAGAATAAGATGAACGTTTGGGTGAATTTACTAAGAGGCAACATTGGCGACACCTATTTTCTAATGGGAAGGTTTGAAGACGCTATTCCACTTCTTAAAGATGATTTGATCACGAGTCAAGAATTTAAGATCAATGAAAACCTGAGTAAGATTCACAAGAATCTGGGAGAGATTTATCTTAATCTTAACCAAATGGATAAGGCAGAGGTTCATCTAAATGAAGCCCTGAAAGAGGCTAAAAGAAATAGACAATATTACATTTTGGCGGATGTTTACCGATTGCTGGGTGAGAGGTATGCCCAAGTCAATCAAAATGCCATTTCAATGAACTTCCATCTCAAGAGTTTATACCTGAAAGACTCTCTCCATTCACTTAATAATTCTGTTGCTACACGTATTGCAGAGGTAAATCGTATTTACGATCTGAGAAATAAAGAGCAAGAAGAGGCACGACTGATCAAAGAAAATACACTAAAAAGTATCGTCATAGAGAAACAAAAGTTCTGGGTAATCGCAATCATTTTAGTCGCCCTGATCATATCTGGTTTTTTAATTGTGCTCTATAAAATTATTAAGAAAAGGAAAGTTGTAAATCAGAAATTAAATGAGCAGTACGATGTTATCGTGACCCAAAAAGAAGAAATTCAGCAGTTTAATTCGAAATTAGAAAAAGAGATTGTTTTAAGGACCCAGGAGTTGTCAAAAATGAACCGAGAGCTACATGAGTTTGCATTTATGAATTCACACAATGTCAGGGGACCCTTAGCAAGTATCTTAGGGTTGTTTTACATTTTAAAACATAAATTACATTACAGTGGTGAAGAAAAGGAAATAATAAATAAGGCAACACACGAGGCGGAAAAAATGGATAGAATAATTAATCAGATCAGTCGTAAACTTGAATCTAGTTGGAAAACCAGCTAAACCAGGACTTAATCGTAAGCCCACTCAATGTTTCAATTCGTGCAAAACGTTGTCTGAGAGTTCTATTTGAATTTAAAAAAAGGCAATCATTAGATTGCCTTTAAACTCTGATTTCGTTTGTACAAATTACAATCCTATGGGTACTCTTACCATAGTATCATCCCAGGCTATGATCATGTGAGCACCTGGTTCGGCCTCTTCGAAAATAATACTCATATTTTCTACAGTGCTTTGGGTTTTTTGCTTTGGTACCTTAACGGTAGCTACCATTGTTTCCTCGGGCTTGTAGGCATAATGCCCCCAGCGGTCGTTATCATTGCTAAAGTGGATAGTCCAGTCGCTCTCACCCAATTGGGCGTACATGGTATATCTACCAGCAGGAACACTTTTACCGTCAATAGTTACGTCTTGATAAAACATAACTTCAGTAGCTTCATTAGCACCTACTCTCCAAATATTCCCTGGTTTTTCCAGATCAGTAAATACTTTGCGGCCTTTTGCCTGAGGTCTCGAATACGTCACACGTATAATTGGTTTTGCATTTTTTTCGGCATCTGTTTTGGCAAAGGCCCTAAAAGCCACTCGAGGAGGATAATAAGCCATATCCATAGGGCTTCCATCCATTTTTGGAAATTCCTGCGCGTTAATGTCAAACATAAGGCAGACAGCCGCCATAAATGTGAATAATAGTGTTTTTTTCATTAGAAGTTGATTTAATTGGTTTAGCATATTTAATGGTTTTCAGATCAAAAGGTTTGGGTAAACAACGGGAAATTCGGAAATGTCGTCTGTAAGTCACCATATTTAGGGGAGTATTGCACCTTTTTTGAAAGGTAAGCGTTATTCTGTTAGCGGTAAAAAGACTATTGAATCAATCATGGAAAAAAACCTAGTTGCTTTTGGCGCAAGTAATAGTCGAGAATCTATCAATCGTAGATTTGCCATTTTTACGGCCAATCAGATTAATAATGGCATTGTAGATGTGCTGGATTTAAATGATTTTGAAATGCCGATTTATAGTGTCGATAGAGAGAAAAGGTATGGCATTCCCGAACCAGCAAAAAAATTTAAAAAGCATCTAAAAGCCGCTGACGGTATTATTATCTCTTTTGCTGAACATAACGGTAGTTATTCAGTAGCCTTTAAGAATATATTCGATTGGATCTCCCGAATTGAGAAAGACGTTTGGTATCAAAAACCTATGTATCTTTTGGCTACATCTGAAGGCAAGGGTGGGGCTGGGATAGTTTTGGAAACAGCTTTCAAGAAGTTTCAGCGCATGAACAGTAATACTATTCGTCATTTTTCTTTGCCAAGGTTTAGTGAGAACTTCACAGAATTAGGAGGCATCAAAGATGAGGAATTGAATAGTCGTTTCCGGTTAGAGCTATCGGCTTTTGATAGAGCTTTGGAGAGTTTGGTGACCCAATGAACCTTACACATTAGTTAGTGAGATATAAACTCCGCCTCAATAATCCATGAAATACGCCATCTTTAATAATTCCTTTTCAAGTAAAATCTATCTATACCCCTTCAAAATGGAAGTTTTTACCGGCTACACTGAGCATGACGTACTCCGGATTTCATTGTTTTTGATCTATTTCGGGGCTCTCAATGAGCTACAGATTGTTCATTTTTTGCAATCGATCAAAAAACGAACCAAAAAAATCTTGCCCGTCACAAGGTCTTCCGAGAACGTATACCACTATTAATCAAAGCGTTACCACCAAGGACTTGAGTTAATACCGTGCAACTAGCCTAGTACTACCACGACTGTGTAACGGGCGAATTAAATTTCAAGTGAGTCCTGAAATTAAGACCGCGATCGAATAAAATTTTTGAACCGGGCTACAGTGACTTTCAATAAATCCTTCTTAGAGTCTTTTTCCTATCAATTGTTTCATAGTCGCTACAAGCGCTCATGGCATTTTTCTCGTGAAAAAGCTACTGTCTTACCCTCTCTAACTTTCATAACCAGAGGTAAAGCTTTGGAAGGCCCAAATCACTGATTATTAGCGAATGGATCATAGAGTTAAAAAGGAACTGACTTAGTGCAAGAGGTCCGAATTAGCGGTACGCAGTCGAGCTATTTTCAATTTAGTTGAACTTAGATTTCAAAAGCCTGTTTGTATCCTAATTGTACCAAGGATATTAATGTGGATTGAGATTCACAAGAGTTGGTTCTGTCACAAACAAAATTTTATTTTTAATTTTTTTCATCATATTTGAATTTTTCCAGAAACAAGAACGACATATAATGGCAAAAAATTTAGTGATCGTTGAGTCACCTGCTAAGGCTAAAACTATTGAAGGCTATTTAGGTAAAGAATACAAAGTAACGTCAAGTTATGGTCATGTCAGGGACTTGCCTAAAGGGGATAAAGCCATAGATAAAGAAAACGGCTTTAAACCTACTTATGAGATTAGCGCAGATAAAAAAAGCGTGATCAAAGAATTAAAAAAGTTAGCTAAAGAGTCTGAGACCATCTATTTAGCCAGTGATGATGATCGTGAGGGTGAAGCTATATCCTGGCATTTAAAGGAAGCTCTTGATCTGGAAGATGCACGTACAAGAAGAATTGTTTTTCGGGAAATCACGAAAAATGCCATTGAAAATGCCATTAAAAATCCAAGAGGAATAGATATTGACTTGGTGAATGCACAACAGGCAAGGCGCGTGTTGGATAGGTTAGTAGGTTTTGAACTATCTCCCATACTTTGGAAAAAGATTAAAACGGGACTCTCCGCGGGTAGGGTTCAGTCAGTAGCCGTCAGATTGGTGGTAGAGCGCGAACGCGAAATAGATAAGTTCAAATCAAAATCCTCGTTTAAGATCACCGCGGTGTTCGACCTAGGGAATAAGAAAGAACTAAATGCTGAACTGCCGAAAAAGTTTGATACGGAAGAAGAGGCGTTAGATTTTTTGGAAGGCTGTAAATCCGCCGAATTTTCTATCGATGACCTTCAAAAGAAGCCAGGGAAGAAAACACCGGCACCACCATTTACCACTTCCACGCTTCAACAAGAGGCGAGTAGAAAACTTGGTTTTTCCGTTTCGCAAACTATGAGTGTAGCTCAGAAATTATACGAGGCCGGTATGATTTCCTACATGAGAACAGATTCAGTGAACCTGTCTCAGGAGGCAGTAGACGGAGCAGTAAAGCAAATCAAGAGTGGTTATGGTGATGAATACGTAAATGTCCGCCATTTCAAAACGAAGTCCTCATCGGCCCAGGAAGCACACGAAGCCATTAGACCTACTAATTTCGCAGTCACTGAACCATCGGCAGATAGAAATGGGATTAGACTTTACGAATTGATTTGGAAGCGAGCTATAGCCAGTCAAATGGCGGATGCCCAAATTGAGAAAACTACGGCCCATATCGCTATTTCTACCTTAGATCAGCGGCTTTCGGCCTATGGAGAAGTGATCACTTTTGATGGGTTTTTATCCGTTTATCTGGAATCTACCGATGATGAAGATGAAGAAGAACAAAAAGGAATGTTACCTCCATTAACAGTAGGTCAGCCGCTAGACTTAAAAGAAATGAGAGCTAAGGAGGGCTTTTCCAGGCCTCCGGCAAGATACACGGAAGCCAGTCTGGTGAAGAAACTTGAAGAGATGGGTATCGGGCGGCCTTCCACTTATGCTCCTACTATTTCTACGATCCAAAAAAGGAATTATGTAGAGAAAGAGTTCAGAGAAGGTAAAGAAAGGAATTATAGGCTTTTAACTTTAGTCTCAGGTAACGTCAAGAAAGAAGAATTAACTGAAATTACAGGTACCGAAAAAAATAAACTCTTCCCTACCAATACGGCTATGGTGGTCAACGATTTTCTAGTAGATCATTTTCCTAACGTTACTTCTTACGGATTTACAGCCGAAGTAGAAAAAGAATTTGATGAAATAGCGCAAGGAGGAAAGGAATGGGAAAAGATGATACAAGGTTTTTACGGAGATTTCCACACTAAGGTGGAGACTACGGAAAACATTGAGCGGTCAGAGATTCAGAGCTCCCGTGAAATCGGGAACGACCCTGCCACGGGTAAGAAAATCATTGCACGTTTAGGTAAGTTTGGACCTTTAGTACAACTGGGAGAAGAGGAAGAGGGCGGTGATAAGCCTAAGTTTGCAAGCCTTCGACCTGGCCAATTCATAGAAAATATTACGCTCGAAGAGGCGCTTGATCTATTCAAGTTGCCCCGAGAGATTGGACTTTTTGAAGATAAATCGATGTCCGCAGCTATTGGTCGGTTTGGGCCGTATATACGGCATGATGGTAAATTTGTATCTATCCCCAAAACAGATGACCCCTATACCATTAATGAAGAAAGGGCCGTAGAACTTATACTTGCCAAACGAGAAGCAGATGCTAACAAGTTTATTAAAGGATTTGATGAGAATCCGGATGTTCAGGTATTGAACGGAAGATGGGGGCCCTACATTAAAGTAGGAAAGAAAAACGTTAAAATTCCCAAAGACAAAGAAGCCGCAGAACTCACATTGGCCGAATGTCTGGAACTTGCCGAGAAAACTCCAGAAAAGAAAGGTAGGTACAGTAAAAAGAAATAGTCCTTTTTTAGCCGTTAAATGGGATTGTTCATTCTGGTTAGATGAAAAAACTTGTAGTACTATCGGGTGCAGGTGTTAGCCAGGAGAGTGGTATTGCTACTTTTCGGGATGCGGATGGTCTTTGGGAGGGACACGATGTAATGGAAGTAGCCTCTCCTGAAGGGTGGGCGAAAAACCCTGAACTTGTGCTTGATTTTTATAACCAAAGACGGAAAGCAGCTTTAAAAGCTAAACCTAACCGGGCGCATCATATAATTGCTGAACTGGAAAATCACTTTGACGTTACTGTAATCACCCAAAATGTTGATCATCTTCACGAGGCTGGGGGGTCAAGCGATGTTGTTCATTTACATGGGAAACTGTTTGAATCGCGCAGTACTACAGATGAATCACTAATCTACCCAGTAGAAGGCTGGCAGCTAAATTTGGGCGATGTTTGCGAGTTAGGGTCGCAACTACGTCCAAACATTGTTTGGTTTGGTGAAATGGTGCCGATGATAGAGATAGCGGCGGACATTGCCGCTCATGCCGATATCTTCATTATTGTAGGCACATCTTTGATGGTATATCCGGCAGCAGGCCTTATTGACTATGTATCTGCTCAGGCTGATAAATACCTGATAGATCCTAATTCACCCAGTTTACCCGATCAGTACAACATTAAGGTGATACAGGAGAAAGCCACGACTGGTATGGAGCGAGTGAAAAACAGTATATTGGACTGTTAATCAACGGCACTGGAACTCTGTCGCTCCAGAAATTTGATAAAGGATTTCTTATCGTAATTAGCCATTCCAATTTTTTTTGAAACAATTTTTCCATCTTCGGAGATGACCATCGTTGTTGGAATACTCGGAGCGCGAAAAACTTCAGGTACTTTGCTAGCAGCCAAATACACAGGAAATGTAAACTCCTTTCGCTCGATAAATTTTCTGGCCTTATCGGGATCTTTGTCCATGCTCAGCATAATAAATGCTATATTATCATCCTCGATTTTATCATACAGACTCTGGATGTTAGGCATTTCGGCAATGCAGGGAGGGCACCAACTCGCCCAGATATTTAAAAAAATTACTTTCCCTTTGAACTCTTCCAGGCTCACCACTTTTCCGTTAAGATCCTGCAATTGAAAATTATAATCAATCTCTTTCTGCTCAGTGAACGGCAGTTCGGTATCCGCAGTAAAAAGCCCTGTGGATAGAACCATGCGCTGAGCAAAAGCAGCAACATCGGTATGTAAGCCGGTAATATAAAGTATGAAAAAGGTGGCTAAAATAATGCCCCAGCTTTTAAGCTCTTTAACAATTTTTGACTTCATTCTTGATGCCCTATTCTGTAACGTGAAATTAAGCTTAATTCAGTTCCTATTTATGCAATATCGGTGACATTAGGCCACCGAAATTATTTGATCTCATTTTCATGGGGGTATTTTCTCGAAGATACTATGTTTGCGAACAGATTGAACAGAAATAAATATTATGATTGATCATGGAAATAGTATAGCGAGTGAATTGAATCTCCCAAAAAGCTCCGTTAACGCAGTTATTAAGCTATTAGCGGAGAGTGCTACAGTGCCATTTATAGCTCGATATCGTAAAGAAATGACGGGCAGTTTAGATGAGGTTCAGATTTCCGGGATCCGTGATCGGTATGAACAACTGGAGGAGCTTGAAAAAAGGAGAACTGCCATATTAAAATCCATTGACAATCAGGAAAGGTTAACACCTCAGTTAGAGAAGAAACTAAAGGATGCGCTCACGCTGAGTGAGCTCGAAGATATTTATCTCCCCTACAAACCTAAACGCAAAACCAGAGCCAGTATAGCCCGAGAGAAGGGTCTGGAGCCTCTTGCCCGATTCATTATGGATCAAGGCAGTGGCGATCCGAAAAATAAAGCGGAAGTATTTATTAATGCAGAACTGGAGGTCAGTTCTGTGGACGAAGCGCTCCGGGGCGCTGGTGATATTATAGCTGAGTGGATCAATGAAAACCAGGAAGTGAGAAGCGCTGTGCGTAAGTTATTTAAACGGGAGGCCCTTATTACTTCAAAAGTAATAAAGGGCAAAGAGGTAGAAGGAACTAAGTTTAAAGATTACTTTGATTGGAGCGAGCCCATTTCTAAAGTACCCTCTCATCGTTTATTAGCTATGCGAAGAGGTGAAAAAGGGATGATCCTGTCTTTAGATATAGTGCCGGAAAGTGAGAAAGCAGTGGCGTTAATACAGAAAATAGTGGTTCATTCATCTAATGAGTGCAGTAAACACGTCATGGAAGCGGCTGAAGACTCGTATAAAAGATTGCTCAAGCCCTCCATAGAAACAGAGTTTCGATTGCTATCGAAGGCTAAGGCCGATGAGGAAGCTATAAAAGTGTTTTCCGAAAACCTTCGGCAGCTGCTCCTGGCCGCTCCGCTGGGTCAAAAGAATATATTAGCTATTGACCCTGGTTTTAGAACCGGCTGTAAAGTGGTGGTACTGGATAAGCAAGGCAAATTAGTATCAAATACCACTATCTACCCTAACGAACCGCAACGGCAGCAGCCGGCGGCCGGAGCGGATATAAAACATTTATGTAACGTTCATGAAGTGGAAGCTATTGCCATTGGCAACGGTACGGCAAGCCGAGAAACCGAGACTTTCGTAAAGTCTCTAGGCTTACCTAAAGAAATTTTAACGATAATGGTGAATGAAAGCGGAGCTTCTATTTATTCTGCTTCAGAGGTGGCCAGAGAAGAATTTCCCGATCACGATGTTACAGTTCGTGGGGCAGTTTCCATAGGCAGAAGGTTAATGGATCCTCTGGCCGAATTGGTGAAAATAGAGGCTAAGTCCATAGGGGTAGGTCAATATCAGCATGATGTAGATCAAACTGCTTTGAAAAAAGGATTAGATGAAGTGGTGGGCAGTTGTGTAAATAGGGTAGGAGTGGAATTGAACACCGCAAGTAAAGAGCTGTTATCATATGTTTCAGGCATCGGACCTCAGCTTGCTAAGAGTATTATTGATCATCGGAATGAAAATGGTCCTTTTCAAAATAAAAGTTCATTGACTGCAGTTAAAAGATTGGGAGAGAAAGCCTTTGAGCAATCTGCTGGTTTTATACGTATCAGTAATGCTAAAAATCCACTCGATCGATCTGCCGTACATCCTGAGAGTTACCATATTGTAGAGAGTATGGCAAGTGATCTAAATACGTCATTATTTAGTCTCACGGAAAGCACTGAACTCAGGTCTAAAATTGATATCAGAAAATACCAAAATGAGACGATAGGGCTTCCGACACTCCAGGACATCATGCTGGAATTGGACAAACCTGGCCGCGACCCAAGAGATAACTTTGAAGCTTTTGAGTTCATGGAGGGTGTAAATGACATTAATGATCTGCGGGAGGGTATGGAGTTACCGGGTATTGTGACCAATGTAACCAAGTTTGGTGCGTTTGTTGATATAGGTGTTCATCAAGACGGGTTAGTACATATAAGTCATCTGTCCAATCAGTTTGTAAAAGACCCTGCTCAGGTGGTGAGTGTGCAGCAAAAGGTAAATGTTAGAGTTTTAGAGGTAGATCTGTCCAGAAAACGTATTGCGCTATCGATGAAATCAGAGAAAAGAATGGAGAGCTCAAAAAGAAAGGCTCAAACTGATGCCACAAAAGGCGATATGTCAGAAAAACTTAAACAGCTTAAGGGCCTGTTTAACAACTAATTGAAATTTTACTAACTTACATTATTCAATTATTTAATATGAAGCGTTTCGGTTGGTTATTAATAACGGCTCTAGTATTAGCGAGTGGAGTGAAGGCTCAAAAAATTAAGTACAAGGATTTGTACCCGCTACTAGATTCCAGACAATACGAATTAGCCATTCCATTATTAAAAAAGTTTTTATCAGAAGATAAGACATCCGCGCACCCTAATGCTAATTTTCAGCTGGCGATGTACTTTGAGAAAATGACATTGGATCAAGATGTGCTGAAAGGCGCGGATGCCATGGCCCTATATTCTGATTCTGCGGTAGCGGCTTATCAAAAAACACTGACTGTGCTTACTGAAAAAGAGGTTACCAAGAAGAATCCCGAATATTATGGAGCCTACCAGCGGCGAGATGTAAGAACAGGCAAAGTAGGCATCAAGTTATCGGATATACTTTACGATATTGAAAAACGGGTTAATGCATTAACCTCTAGAAAAGTTTCTGTCAATAATATTAATGTATCGCTGGCTAACGCATACAGTGCTTATAACATTAGCCAGAGAATATATGCCGAATTACGACAGAGCTACCCGGATACTCGAAGGCTATATTTACAGACTGATAATGTAGTAATTCAAAAATTAGATACCATGGCCGCACAGCTAGAATTAGCGGTAGTTAATGCCGGTAAAATGAAAACGGAGCTGGGTAAGATTGAAAAGGCAAAGTACGACCCAAAGATCGAAATCAATCCAATAAAGAAATATGAAGAAGACGGTTTGGATACTACCAACTTTTTTTCTGATGAAATTTTGTTTTGGGAATACGGGGATTGGGCTGAAGAAGTAAAAAAAACGGTGGATACGAAAGTAAAGCCTATGCTCGCAGAACTGATTAAGTATGATGCTGAGTTGGTCAAGTTAAAAGAAATTACACTGAAAGATTCTATTTCTATGGTCAGTGAAGTAAAAGATCAATCTTCTTTAAAACAGCAATTGACCATATTTGATCCTAATCCGCTACCCTTAAAGATTTTTGATGTTAAAATATCGGAACTTAAGTACTTGGCTAAGTTAGTGGAGCATCATGATTACTACGATAGTGCTGATCTGGTTTACGTCACTACCATTTTAAATGAGAAGGTAAGCGCCCTCCAGGAATACGATAGTCTGTTAAATGTGTTATCGGATTATCCTTACCAGGAAGAAGCTATCAATTATTACGGCTACATTGTTAAGTCATTTGGGGATGTTCCTTCTTTTGAAGCCTACATTCAGGAAAGCAAAGCTTTTGCCGATGCACAATATGACAAAAAGAGCGCTGAGCTTACATTAATGTTAGAGCGGAGTAATTGGCTTATTTCTGAGAATGATTCTATACCACTGTTTAAAACTAATGAAGAAATTGACACCTCTGGATATTATCCGGTGACCATTGACTCTACGTACACGGCGGGTTTATTTTTCAAGTCAGAGAATTCTACCAAAGGTTATTTTTCGCTTGTTAACAAAGAGAGAACGCTGGAGACTAAGGTGGTATTTACCTTAGATCCCAAAGGCTTCAGCAGTGATGGCATATCGGAAGTAGAATCATTGATAACCACTGATGAATTCGGCCAGGTTTATCATATTCTTTTTTATGTTCCTCTGCCTGAGCAAGAAACCTACGCAGCAGAGCTCTGTAAAATTTATACCGCAGACGGACTTGCCTGGGAAAAAAGCCTGGTGTTGGATACCAAACCTGCCTCTATGGAGGTCAATACCAGCGGTAATGTTGAGATCTCCTATGACTTGGAAAACTACTCCGGGGATAAGTCACTTGAAGCCGGAATAATCTTAGATAAAAAGGGAGTAATACAGGAAAACTAAAAGTCTTTTAGTTTCGCAATTATCTCTTGTGATAGTTCTTTACTCGCAGGTACTAAAGGCAGTCTTACAAAGTGCTTAGTTACCTTTAAGTAGTTCAGCACTTCCTTTATTCCCACAGGATTACTCTGCTCGTACATAAGAGGATTGATCTCCAGAAGGTTTAACATACTCAGGGTAGCCGAGCGAAAATCTGTTGATTTAATGGCCTCTCGGGCTTCTTTAAAGGTGCTGCCAAAGGCATTAGCCATCACTGAAATAACACCCACCGCTCCGATAGCATAAAGTGGCACACTTAATATATCATCACCTGAAATAAGCATAAAACCTTCTGGTTTATGCTTTACGATTCTCATTGCTTGCTCAATGTCACCGGTAGCGTCCTTAATCCCTATGATGTTTTGATGCTGAGCCAGTTTTAAAGTAGTGTCAGCTGAAATGTTTGAGCCCGTTCGGCCCGGTACATTGTACAAAATGACAGGAATAGAGCTTGCATCCGCTATAGCCTCATAGTGAGTTACTATACCACTTTGCGAGGGTTTATTATAGTAAGGACTTACAGAGAGAATAGCATCAACACCCTTTAGATCAGTGCTGTTTAAATTAGTAATGATCTCATTCGTATTATTTCCGCCTAAACCGTAAACAATAGGTAGGTTGCGTGGATTATGGTCTTTCACAAACCTTAAGATCTGTTTCTTTTCTTCTGTGGTGAGGGTAGCAGATTCACCGGTCGTGCCTAAAACCACAAAATAATCCACGCCATTTTCCGCTGTAAACGAAAGTAAACGCTCTAATGCGGTAAAATCGATAGTGAGGTCTTTATTAAATGGAGTGACTAATGCTACCCCGGTTCCGTGCAGCCTTTCCATAGTCAGGTAAGTAACTGTGTATACTTATACATTTCGGTAAGCAGACTTTGGGTGCTTTTTTCTTTTCCTTGTACCATCATTTCACAGAACCTGGCATTTTCTTCATCGTAGCTCCCTATCCTGCATTTGGCCTTACTCATGGCCAGAATATTTCGGATAAGTGGATTGCTGGTGTTATCAATATAAAATAAATAGTCAAATGATTGTTCTACAAAATTCTGAATGACTTCAGATTCGAATTTGCCCCAGAAAGTAAGTTCATTAACCGTAAAAAAGTCAAATTTGAATTCAAAATTCTGCATGCCTTTGGGTAAGTAGGCCAATATAGAGACGTTTTTCCCATCGTTTTCAAGGTTGTTTATAAAGCCTTTAATGAGATTGTGTTTTTTAAGATCTTCGATGGTAAATATAATTCCTACGGTTTTCGCAGTTTCATAAGCAAGGTTGGCTCTTTTAACAGCATTTTTTTTGAGGTACGAACGTGTTTTGAGTGATAAAAGCTTTTTATTCAACATTTTCGTTGATCAATGTGTCAAATTCTGCTTCGGAGATAATTTTCACCTCTAGTTTCTCCGCCTTTTCCTTTTTGGCGGGACCCATCTTATCGCCGGCCAACAAAAAATCTAATTTACCCGAAATAGCGGATATTACCTTGCCACCATGTTGCTTTATTAGCTCTTTTATTTCATCACGGCTATATTTATCAAACACTCCGGATACTACAAAAGATTTGCCCTCAAGCCTGTTAGAAAGTTTAACATCGCTCTTTTCTTGTAATGTAAGCTGAACGCCAGCGGCCTTTAATTGCGCTATCTCTTCAATATTTTCTGGCAGTGAAAAGAAATTGATAACGCTTTCCGCAATGCGCTCACCGATCTCCGGTACCTCAACGAGTTCTTCATAAGTAGCATTAGCTAGTCTATCTATACTCTTGAAATACTGCGCTAATTTTTGAGCCACCGTTCTACCTACATATCGAATACCTATGCCAAATAATACACTTTCAAACTCTATCTCAGTAGAAGCTTTGATACCCTTGATCAGATTATTGCTGCTCAACTCTTTGAAGCCTTCTAGTTGAATTATATCGTCAAAAGTTAACTTATAGAGATCTGCCGGGCTTTTTACTAACCCCTCTTTAAAAAGCAGTGCAATGGTTTTTTCACCCATAGAGTCAATATTCATCGCTTTTCGCTGAATAAAGTGCTCTATTCTTCCTTTAATCTGAGGGGGGCATCCTGTTATGTTAGTGCAATAATGAACCGCTTCACCTTCATAACGAATCAGTTCCGTACCACATTCAGGGCACTGTTTAATATAATCTACTCGTTCGGAACTAGGAGATCTTTTTGATAATTCCACACCTGTTACTTTAGGAATTATCTCTCCTCCTTTTTCTACATAAACAATATCACCAATACGCAGATCAAGTCTTTCTATTTCGTTGGCGTTATGAAGTGAAGCTCTTTTTACGGTGGTGCCGGCTAACAGTACTGGTGAAAGCTCGGCTACTGGTGTAACGGCACCTGTTCGCCCTACCTGGTACGTTATATTGTTAAGTACGGTTGATGCACTTTCGGCCTTGTATTTATACGCAATCGCCCACCTTGGACTCTTAGCCGTGAACCCTAAAACATTTTGTTGAGAAACGCTATTGACCTTGATTACAATGCCATCGGTTTCCAGTGGCAATTCGTGACGCTTTATTTCCCATTTTTCAATGTAGCTAATTACTTGCTCTATGGTTTGACACTTAGCAAACGTAGGTGAAACGTTAAAACCAAGTTCGATGAGCTTCTGCATGGATAATTCATGCGAATTCAGGTTCTCATCTTCTGAAGTCATCGAATATAGATAGCAGTCAAGACCTCGCTTAGCCACTATGCCACTATCCTGCATTTTGAGTGATCCTGAAGCCGTATTTCGAGCATTTGCATAGGTTTCCTCACCGGCGTTCTCTCGTTCTTTATTTAAGCGATCAAAATTAGCCTTCGGTAAAAACGCCTCTCCTCGAGCTTCAAAAAGCTCAGGATAATTTCCTGATAAACGTAACGGTATAGTTCTAATGGTCTTAACGTTATTAGTGATGTCGTCTCCACGCACACCATCACCGCGCGTAACCCCACGAACCAATAGGCCATTTTCATAAGTAAGGCTGAGGGCAACTCCGTCAAACTTTAACTCACAAAAATATTCATAAGGATCTCCGCTAAGCCCTTTATTTACTCTTTTGTCGAAGTCCCGGAGTTCTTCGGTGGAATACGTGTTACCCAAAGAGAGCATCGGCGTTTTGTGGTAAACCGTCTCGAAGGCCTTAGTAATGGTACCGCCAACCCGCTGGGTAGGTGAATCCGGTAACTTTAATTCCGGAAATTTTGCCTCCAGCTCAATGAGCTGATTTAATAGCTGATCGAATTCAAAGTCAGATATTTCGCTTCTATCCTGCTGATAATATAAGTTGTTATGATAATCTATTTTTTTAGAAAGTTCAGCAACCTTTGATTTTGCCTCTGCCTGGGTCATACCGATTAGAAGCTATTTAGTAGGATCCTGATATTCCTCGCTAATAGCGGCTATATCTACACTATTATTATTTCTGTCTAAGTCAGCCAGTCTCTGAGAAGAATCAATTTCTATAACTTTGATATTATCAATACTTCTATTCATTTTTAATGTATAGGTAGGATTAGTCCATGGCCAGGCTTCTTTTGTCACCCTTTCAATGTCAGTATCTTCTACACCTTTGGCACCTCTCATAATTCTTAGGGGAATATAAAAGATCTCTTTTGACCCGTCATTATACTCTACATACAGATCCACGGGCATAATCATTTCGCCTAGTCGCTCTAGCGTAACATATGTAGCATCTTCTTTACCAATGATATTCTTGATGCTGTAATCAATTTGCTTTGTCGTATAGACAAAATGTTCTAAGTACCAGTTGAGTTCAATGCCCGAGGTTTTTTCCATGACGCGGATAAAATCTATGGGAGTGGGGTGTTTGAACTTCCATTCGTTAAAATACCGGCGCATGCCTCTCATAAAAGTCTCTTGACCTATTACATAACTCAATTGATCGAGAAATATAGCGCCCTTTGAATAGGCATTTACTCCGTAAGATCGGTTTGTTTTATAGTGATCTGCATGAGTAGACAGCGGCTCTTCATTACCACTCAGTGCCATGGCAGCGTAAGATCGGCGAGAACCACCCAGCGCATTCGTAGTACTTTCAGGATTAAATAAGTACTGCATGACTATGGCTGTGGCGTATGAAGTGAATCCTTCATCCACCCAAGAGTACAAACTTTCATTAGTAGCTAATACACCTTGATACCAGCTATGGATCATCTCATGCACGGAGACACCTACCAAGCTTCTGAAGCTTCTTTTTCCGGTGATCAGCGTGGCCATAGGATATTCCATACCTCCGTCTCCACCTTGAATAAAGGTATATTGATCATATGGATATTTTCCGAAATTCAAACTCATAAATTCCATGGCTTTGGCCATAGTTTCGGGTAGTTTACTCCAATTTTCTTCAGTGGCTTCATTCTTTTCATAGAGAAAATGCAGTGTAGGACCATTAGGTACCTGAGTGGTAGTATGTGTATAATCCGGATCTGCCGCCCAGGCAAAATCAATTACATTAGGCGCTTTAAAATGCCAGGTAAGATCTTTGGAGGATGTTTTGGCTTTATCAGAATAACCATGACCTATCTTATCTGCATTTTGTAAATAGCCGGTTCCCCCGATGATGTAGGTGGGGTCAATGGTTATTTTAACATCAAAATCTCCCCATACGCCATGAAATTCCCGGGCTACATAAGGGTTAGTGTGCCATCCCATATAATCATACTCAACTAATTTAGGGTACCATTGTGTCATAGAATAGGATATGCCCTCAGCATTATCACGTCCTGATCTTCTAACTTGTAGAGGTACCTGTCCGGTGAAATCCATCTTAAAAGTAGACTTGTTGCCAGGTAAGATAGGCTTATTTAAAATGACTTCAAGTATCGTTCCTTCGGTAGTGTAACTTACTCCTTTTCCATCCTGGGTCAGGCTGTTGATATGTTGAAAACCGATTTCATCATCCTTTAGCTGTGAAATGCGTGATCCTACTCTTCTATCCGGATCGGCTATTGAAAGCGACCGCATGTCCATCATACTTCCCGGCTGAAAAGCATTGAAATACAGGTGATAATAGACCTTTCTTAGCGTATCCGGTGAATTGTTCGTGTAAACTAATGTCTGATCTCCGTCAAATTGATGAGTTTTTACATTCATTTTTATGTCCATAGTGTAATCCACATGCTGTTGCCAATAATAAACGGAGGAGGGTTGAGCAATAGCTGTGAAACCAAAAAACAGGAGAAAAAGGGGAGTTTTGATGTAGCGCATAGCGGTGATTTTTATATACATAAGCTCGAAATTATTGAAAGCCATCCCGTTTTTCAAATATGTTAATACGACTGGTAAATTAATCATCTGAGCTTTCTAGAAATTGATTTAATTCTGCTTCGGTATTTCTCAGCTTTGATTTACAGGCTTTTATCAGTTCCGCACTTCTTTTTACTAGTGAGGAGAGCTCATCGATACCCACATCACCGCTTTCAATTTTATTAATAATGGCCTCTAGTTCTTCAATAGAATCCTGATAGGTATGCTTTTTTTTAGTCATTTCTTTTTTCAATATCTGTTATTGAACTGGTCAATTTTACGTTCAAGCTGTAGGTTTCGATAATATCGCCGATTTTTGGGTTTTTATGTTTTAGTGCTTTACCCTTTAGACTGGTTATTGTATACCCACGTTTAAATGCACTTTCCGGGTTAAGTAAATGCAGCGCTTTTTCCCTCATTTCCAAATCGTGTTCTGAATTTCTGAAAACCTGTTTGGAAAGAGATTTGAGATCTTTTTGATATAGTTTTAAGGTGTTCTCTTCTGAATTAATAAGATTGCTGGCTAATGATCTTACTGACTGTTCTACAAGGAGCAGCTGTTGATCTTGTGCCTGAATAAAAGTGTTAGTAAGCTGGTATAATTTACTAAAGCAGAGGTCGAGTTTATCTTCAAAAGCCGAATAACCGCTTAATAGAAATTCAGCAACGGCCGTTGGCGTTTTTAATTTAGTATGTGCCACCAGATCAGCTATAGTTTCATCTCTTTCATGGCCTATACCTGTAAGTATAGGAATCGGAAATTGAGCGATATGAGCCGCAAGTTCGTAATGATCAAAGCAGTCCAGGTCTATTTGAGATCCTCCACCTCGAATGATGACCACCAGGTCATATTGATCTGATTGATTATGGATCGATAAAAGTGCATTTATGATAGATTCTGCCGCTGAATCCCCTTGCATAGCGGCTTTGAACAGAGTGATGTGAACATCATATCCCTTATGGTTCTGATCCAGCTGCTCTGTAAAATCGCCATAACCGGCTGCTGAAGGAGAACTGATAACGGCTATACGCTGTGCCACCATGGGCAGTCGGAGCTCTTTGTTAAGCTCAAAAATGCCATCCTGCACCAACTGATCAATTATTTCCTGACGCCTTCTGGCACGCTCGCCCAAAGTATAATTGGCATCTATGTCCTTAACGTTAAGGCTAAGACCATAAAGCTCGTGATACTGAATGTTTACGTTACACAATATTTTCAGTCCCTTTTTTAATGGCTCACCGGTTATGCCTTCAAACCAAACCGAAAGATTTCTATAGGTGTAGCTCCATATAGTTGCTCTCGATTTAGCAACGACCTTATCCTCTGATTTTTCTACCAGTTCCAGATAACAATGCCCGCTTTGATGGGTCCTTAATTCGCCTATTTCAGCTACTACCCAGTAAGTAGGCTGTAAATTGGCATCTAATGTGGCTTTGACCGTTTTATTTAATTCTAAAAGAGTGAGGTGTTCCATTTAAGGGTGCGCAAAAGTATCAATTTACTTCCAACACACCCGATGCTAAAACCCGGATTATGCCCTAAAATTCTGACATCAGTTTTTCACCGTTAATTCTGACACACCCTCCTGTTTAAAGCTGAAAAAAGTAACTTGTAGTAACACTGAAAAGGTTACTATTTTCCAGCTCTTCACTTTGACCCGGAAGTGCTACAGGAATATTATACTGATAAGAAGCTAAGAATTGGAAACTACCCTTTCTAAGTACCACAGGAAGTGCTAAACTATAATTTAAGAGTCCAAAAGTATTGGGAAACTCTTCATTTAGCATGAATCGACCCGGATCATTGTCTGGATCGTTATCATTAAGCAGCCTGAATCGTTCTCTTAAGGAAAGCTCAGTTTGGTCTCTGGTTATGTTAAAAAGATAGCTCGTTGCGTTGCCAAAGAGCATGCTGGCAGTCGGTAGAATAGTAAGCCGGTCGAAGAAAAGAAATTTCTTTTTGGTAATATTTCCATTGATCGACCAGGTTATTCTATGTGCTGTAATGGTATCCCCTAAAATAGCCCCGTAATCAATACTAGTATCTATCTTTTTGCCAATGGAATACATAGTAGCGTTAAGACCGTCAGAGTAAATTTGCGTTTGTTCGCTTCCCGCGTTATTGTAGAAATAATGGTCGTAGCTAAGAGAATATCCCCAATGTGCTCCTATCTCACCCAAATAGCCAACTGAGAGTAGATTGAGATAATAATTAGGATTGCTTGCGCTATTGGTATACCCTGTTAAATCACCAAAAAGGCCAGATTTATGATAATAGGCTGCCCCAAACGAAAAACCGGACTGATTTAAGCCGAGGTCTCTACCGGCATTTACCAGTTGAGAGTTATACCCTAAACGAATGCCTAGCTGGGATTTTAGCGGTATTTCTTCCAGTTTAATAAGACTGTCTAACATGCCAATTAGCGATGCAGAGTCTAACTCATCTAGAGAAGCTTCAAAAGCTGCTAATTCGGCATCAATATCAGTTTGTGCATAGGCATGAGTAAAGAGAAAAAGAACTATGATAACATGCTTTAAATGATGAAGCATTTTTAGCATTAATTATTTCTTCGCTGTTGTTGCCTTTCGTTAGCTCTGTCTCTGTTCTGATCTCTTCTTTCCTGGCGCTGTTGCCTTCTTTTTTGGATCTGCTGTAGCATCATTTTTCTAAAGTCGTCTTCTGCTTTTCTAAGAGATAGAATCTGATCTGAGGTGATGATAGATAACATCCTATTGGAGTAAGTTTTTTCCAGCGCCACATTTCGCTCTTTGAGATTTAGGCCAAAATCCAAAAGTGCTCTCTTCTGTGCTTCCGTGGCTGTTTCCATATTCAACTTCGCTTTTTCAGCGCTATATTCATTACGCAGCTCTTTTCGTTTTTGGCTGAACTCATTATACAGTGGCCAGAATTTTTCTGCCTGATCAGGAGATAAGGAAAGCCGTTCTGTTATGAGGGCAATACGCGCTGCTTGTATTTTTTCTTTAGCCTGTTCGTTCTGGCTAAATATTGATGAGTAGGACATCAATACTAAAGCGATGATCGATACCAATATCTTTTTCATATTTCTATAATTATAATTCATTAATCTCTAAAAGCTCATCCATAATAAACTCTAGGTCTTGCAGCTCAGAATCGTTCAAAAGATTAGCTTCATTCTGATCAAATTCTAAGCTTATGTCATTGATTTCTATGTTTTCTATGATTTCATCCATCGTTATTTCAGAAGAGGCTAAGTATTCCACCAGAGCTTCAGTTTCTATTTGAGCCAGTAGCTCAGAAGCTGTTAGTTTTTGGTCTTCTACCTTGAAAAAAGCGTAGTAACCGGCCATAACTATTACCATAAGCGCTGGAATAGCGTATTTTACGGCAGGAACAGACCAAAACGTACTTTTCTTTTTATGTTGGGCTGTAACTTTCGCTTGGATAATACCAGGTAGCTCTTCAAAATAACCGTCAGGAACTTTGTAGATGTTTCTTTTTTCAATGTCCTCAAGTTTGCGCTTCATATTTCTTTGACTTTATGCGTCATCAATGGTTTAAATCCATTTTTAACAAATCTTCAATTTTTTTTACTGCATGATGATAACTGGCTTTTAGCGCACCAACGCTCGTATCAGTTATGGTGGCTATTTCTTCGTATTTCATATCGTCATAATATTTCATATTGAATACTAACCGTTGTTTATCTGGTAATTTCAGGAGTGCTTTTTGCAATTTTAGCTGTATCTGATCACCATTAAGATCATTGGAGGTATCCAGTTTATTGTTTAACTCAGCTTCCACATCACCAATTGGTAAAAAAAACCTTCTTTTCTTTTTATTTAAAAACGTCAAACACTCATTAGTGGCTATTCTGTAGATCCAGGTAAATAACTGTGCGTCTTCACGAAATCGGCTAATCGATTTATATACTTTGATAAATACATCTTGTACCAGATCATCTGCATCGTCATGATCAATTACCATTTTTCTGATGTGCCAATAAATCCGCTCCTGATATTTTCGTACCAGTTGGTTAAACGCAAAGTTACGCGTGTCCTCGTTCTTTAATTTTTGAAGTAGTTCCTGATCTTCCAAAAAGTGGTTGATTGTTCCTTTTATTTATGACTATGCTTTGATTAGAAGGTTTAAATTAAAAATAACTTTATTTAATCGAATATCATACGATGATATATCGTATTTTAGTAAAAAACGAAAGTTTATGAAAGTTACAGCGCTTATTTCCGATGAAATAATTGAAGAAGTTATTAAACTCACTGGCGGGAAAAATATTACCGAAAGTATTACAACAGCCCTGAAAGAATATATTTCAAGTAAAAAGCTTAACTATTTGATTGATGAGGTACAAAATGAGCCTTTTCAATTTAATGAGGATTTTACAGCTTATGGCATTCGTAAGGTAAATAGAAATAGGTGATTATAGCAGATAC
>JBCCSU010000050.1:0-21370 GCA_039199635.1 Bacteroidota bacterium
CGAAAAGTCAACTCTACGGTTAAGAAATTCCACCCGTAAGCTAACTCATAAATTATGGCCGGTACCCATGGTTCAGTACCTAAAGCATTATGCGCTTGGTTGTTCTTATAGATGGGATAGAAGTTACTAAAGTTATCAATGAATGAGGCTAAGAAAATCAATGGAATCATTACTCCTAGCATAAACAGATAGGGGCGATAATTGAAATTGTGCCATGTTAAACCATAAAACCTACTTTTATTAGGGTCAAAAGCATAATAGAATATCCACATAGGAATGATCATGGTACCGATATTAATGAGATTTTTAGCCACCTTTCCGGCAAAATATTGCATTTCAGGTGAAAACTCCGATTTTACCAGTGTATCATGGTAGTGGAAGCCGGAATCTAAAGCCAGCAACATCAATACTAAAAAACTTTTAATCCAGAACCATTTGTTGCTGATCAAATGACCTTGTTTTTTACACATGATCATGATCACACAAGTGCCGTAGTAAGCGAAACCGTAAAACAGAAAAAAATAAAAAATACGTACTGCTTTTCCGTAGTAACTATCAATGATAGAATCTTCAAAATCCAGATAATAATTAATACTTAAAGAGAAAACCAAAAAGAGGCACACCGCTGCGTAGTAGCGAATGGAAAAGTCGGCTTTAACATGTTCCTTTAGATATGTAAGAATGGACTTCACAAAAACTTTTTTAAAACATCAGCCACCGCTACAATAGGAAAACCGACCACATTGAAATAGGAGCCTTCGATCTGCTTTATCGTAAAAACAGTGCCTCGCCGTGGTTTAGTATATTCTACGGTAGACCCCTTATCTCTAAGAAACAGCAGCTCATCAGAGTTGTAATAACTTTTTGGATCAGGAACGCATTCTTGAATACCATATGCACCCGCTTTATCAAATGGATGAAATTGATTGAGGTATTTTTCAATCAGCGAGTCGTCTAATTTTGGAAAATGAACCTCAGTAAATTCAGAAATAATCTCCGACTTACCTCCTAAACGGACGCTCACCGCAGTATTTACACCATGAGACCGGCCTGAAAGTGATTTTAGCATTTTATAACCATCATCAAAAGATGCTGGTTTTCCTAAGATTTGATCATCAAGAATTACGGTAGTATCTGATGTAATCACAATATGATTTGTGTCAAATTGCTTATAGGCTAGAGCTTTCTTTTGTGCTAAGTAGCTTGCAACCTGATTTACAGGAAGATCATGGGGATAATTTTCATTTACCTCGGCAGAATGTGATTCAAAGTTATTTGTAATAGTCTTCAGTAAATTTCTTCTTCTAGGGGATTTAGACCCAAGAATAATGGGGTTCTTGAAATTCATTTTCCTGTATTGATCCAAATAAAAATCCGCAGATTACTTTAGGATAGAAATAGGTCGATTTTTGAGGCATTGTATATCCGCTGTAGCACACTGTTTTAACTTGCTCCATGGATATATCATTAGTAATAATTGCTAACTGTGCTTCTTCTCGAATTACCTTGGCCATGCAGTCACTGAAGCTTCTATCAAATTCGATGGCAGTAGAGTTTCTCTGATCCTTACCTGGTATTCCTAATGCTTTTTCAATAACAAAATAATGGAGTACGGTAAGATCAAGTTTTTTTATTTCTACCGGAAAATTCCATTTAAGATCATGCAGCCGTTCCGGTTTGAGTCTTATTTTATAGGCATTCTCCTTAAACAGCAGCCCAAACGCCCACGGCTTACCTAGTATTATTTCATTGATCATATGGGCATCCTCAATGATTTTTATGGTAAAGTCTTCGCTTAATTTTTGTAAGAGCTCATTCTCATTTAAGTCTTTCAGACCTTTGATTAGTCTGTGAGTAGGTAGTATTCTCAGATCTTTGGCTTCTGTATTGGTTAGAAACATCATATGAAAGTTGTAGCCCTCTTTCCCAGTATGATCCGGATTATTTTGTTCCATTTTTTTACGGTACAAAAGACTGCCTTCGTACCTGTGATGGCCATCTGCCAAAATTATTTGCTTATTCTTTAGCACCTGGATAAACCTGTCGATAATGCTTTGATCATGTATTACGCTTAAAACATCTCTAACTCCTTGATAATCTTCTGTTTCATAGATAGGATTAGACATACTTTCGTCCATGTATTTCTCAAGCTCAAAGCTAGTGTCAGTGTATAAACCGTGTGTAGGACTGACATTCAGCTGGGTTTTATTTAAAATGTCTATTCTATCGTTTACTGAATTCGGCATGGTATTCTCGTGCCTTAAAAGAACACCATCCTTCCAGTCATATGCTCTTATATTACAGATAAATCCCTTGCGGCAATACTCCTGAGTTTGTCCGGCTAATGAAAAGTATTGATAATAAACATAAATCCCCGGCAAATGATCTTGACTTAATATGGAATCTAGCTTCCATTGATGTGTTAAGTCGGCAGCATCGTCTACACTTGAGGGTACCGAAAGATGGATGCTGTTATAAGGATGCTTGTAGAGATTTTCTCTCTGTTTATCTGATACCACATCAAACAAAGGCGAAGTAACCGCTCCAATATTTTTAGAAAGAAGATCGTTAAACCGCCATGCTCTAAAAGGTCTTATCTCAGCCATGACTGACTTCTATTTTTAGGCCCATCTTCTTTCCAGCCATTTACTTTTTGAGGTGGTTTTACTACTGTTTTTATTTGGTTTGATCTTTTCGACCAACATGGCAGCAAGAACAGCCACTATTTCTTCATGGTCTTTTTCATTAGCATGCTTCAAAACGTCCGGAGAAAAATATTGCTCTACAAACTTGGTGTTAAAATTACCAGATCTGAAAGCTTCATGCTTTAGTACATAAGTGCCAAATTCTAGGGTAGTGGCTACACCGGATATTTTATATTCTTCGATGGCCCTAATCATTCTATTCATGGCTTTTTCTCTATCCTCGGCATAGGTTACTAATTTTGCTATCATTGGGTCATAATGAATAGGAATATCCATACCCTCTTCAAAGCCGTCATCTACTCTTATACCAGGTCCTTGGGGTCTAACGTAAGTGCTGAGCTTACCTATGTCTGGTAAAAAGTTGTTCGCTGGATCTTCTGCATAAACCCTAAGTTCAAAAGAATGTCCCTTGATGCTAAGTTCTTCTTGAGTGAAAGAGAGTTTTTTACCTTCTGCAATTTTTATTTGCTCCTTGACCAGATCTATACCTGTTATTTCTTCTGTTACAGGATGTTCTACCTGAAGCCGGGTGTTCATTTCTAGAAAATAGAAATCAAGTTTATCGTTGACTATAAATTCTACTGTACCAGCTCCGTAATAATTACAGGCCTTAGCTACTCCCACGGCAGCCTCACCCATAGCTTTACGGATTTCGGGAGTCAAAATGGAAGATGGTGCCTCTTCTACTACTTTTTGATGCCTTCTTTGAATTGAACACTCGCGCTCAAATAGATGAACTATGTTACCATGTTCATCCCCAAGTATTTGAAATTCGATATGTCGAGGCGACGTCACAAATTTCTCTATAAAAACAGAGCCATCGCCAAACGCAGATTTGGCTTCACTTATGGCCCTGTTCATTTGCTCTTCAAACTCTTCCGTATTATTGACGATCCGCATACCCTTTCCTCCGCCACCGGCACTTGCTTTAATTAAGATAGGATATCCTATTTCTTCAGCTACTTTTTTTGATTTTTCTATATCACTAATGGCATGGTCTACACCTGGAACCTGAGGTACATTGAATTTTGCCACTGCTGCCTTAGCCGCTAATTTATCTCCCATCGTTCTGATAGCGTCAGGGCTTGGACCAATAAACTTGATGTCATTTTTCTCGATGACCTCAGCAAACTCTGCATTTTCTGATAAAAAGCCGTAGCCAGGGTGAACAGCATCTACATTTAATCTTTTACAAACCTCAATGATTTTCTCTCCCCTCAGATAGGACTCTGCAGATGGAGGAGGTCCTATGCAAACGGCTTCATCAGCATATCTTACGTGTAGTGCATTTCGATCAGCCTCACTAAAAACCGCTACGGTTTTAATACCCATTTCATGGCAAGATCGCATTACACGTAAGGCAATCTCACCTCTGTTCGCTATCAGTATCTTATTGATTTTTCTCATGTGGTTGAAAGTATAACTGTGCCTTTTTACAATCTTAACCTATTGTATGCAAACGGCATATGACCTTTGACATAAAATTTAATAGTGTTAAGTTTGTATGTTTTTTA
This sequence comes from Bacteroidota bacterium, assembly GCA_039199635.1. GTDB lineage: Bacteria > Bacteroidota > Bacteroidia > Cytophagales > Cyclobacteriaceae > Fulvivirga. The sequence goes on from JBCCSU010000050.1 coordinate 4,220, forward strand.
AAATCAACAATTTAAAGAATTTATAGCGTGGACATTTTTGAGAAACTAAAAGTTGAAAAGGGTGATTTAGGTCAACATTCACATTTGCCGAAGGACTATTTTATGTTTCCTAAGCTGGAAGGAGAGATATCTCCAAGAATGAGATTTAACGGGAAAAAGGTATTGACTTGGAGTCTAAATAACTATTTAGGTCTGGCTAATCATCCTGAGGTTAGGAAAGCGGACGCAGATGCAGCCGCTGAGTGGGGTCTTGCTTATCCGATGGGAGCAAGAATGATGTCTGGTAATTCTGTTCATCATATAGAACTGGAAGATAGACTTGCTGAATTTATAGATAAAGAAGCAGTTATGCTGCTGAACTATGGTTATCAAGGTGTTCTATCCATTATCGATGCTGTAGTTGATCGTAAGGATGTTATCGTGTATGATGCGGAATCCCATGCTTGTATTATAGATGGTGTTCGTCTTCACCTGGGCAAACGTTTCGTTTTCCCTCATAATAATATTGAAAACCTCGAAAAGCAGCTTCAAAGAGCTGAAAAGATAGTAGCTGAAACCGGTGGCGGTATCCTTGTTATTACCGAAGGTGTATTTGGTATGTCAGGTAATACAGGTAGACTAAGGGAAATAGCAGCCCTTAAAGAGAGGTATGAATTTAGACTTTTGGTTGATGACGCACATGGTTTCGGAACTATGGGAAAGACGGGTGCAGGTACGGGAGAAGAGCTGGGTGTTCAAGACGATATTGACATCTATTTTTCCACGTTTGCTAAGTCTATGGCCAGTATTGGAGCTTTCGTAGCTGGTAATAAGCAAGTAGTGGATTACATGAGATATACAGTGCGCTCGCAGATCTTTGCTAAAACATTGCCTATGCCGCTAGTGATAGGTGCACTCAAAAGGCTGGAATTATTACGAACTAAGCCAGAGTTGAAAGATAACCTTTGGAAGGTAGTTAATGCGCTGCAGTCAGGTTTAAAAGAACATGGCTTTGATATAGGTAGTACGCAATCCCCCGTAACACCTGTTCTTTTTAAAGGAGGACTCGGAGAGGCCGGAAATATGGCGATGGATTTAAGGGAGAACTACAATATTTTCTGCTCTATGGTAATCTACCCTGTAGTGCCAAAAGATGTGATCATGTTAAGGTTGATTCCTACAGCAGTTCACAATCTTAACGATGTGCAAGAAACGATTTCTGCATTTGCCGCGGTGAAGGAAAAATTAGACGCGGGCACTTACAAGCGAGAAGAAATAATAGCCATCACAAAGTAAAAAAAAGTCGGTTTTAACATGAATTATAAACATTTTGAGTATATTGCCGACTCATTTTATAACCGAAAATTTATTCAATAACCTTAAAATTTTATCAAGTATGAGCAGATTTAGCGATCTTAAAAATCTAGTTGATTCTCTAGAAGCTGATTTCGAAAAATTCTACGACAAAAGCAACAATGCAGCAGGAACTCGAGTGCGTAAAGGTATGCAAGAGTTGAAAAACGTTGCACAGGAAATCAGAATTGAAGTTCAAAATAAGAAGAACAACGGATAATCTGTTTGAAATAAAATAAAAAAGGGTTTGCTGCGGTAAACCCTTTTTTATTTGTCCAAAATGGCGATTATGAAATTAACTTTTTCCAATCTTTAAATCTCATGTCTATTCTATTTTTCATGTGTTCATAATTATCCCAAGTATCCTTCACATGATATATAGAAGGCAACTTTTTTACTAGTTCATCATCGTAATCTGAACGATAAATACCACCGCCATAATAATAATAGGTAAACATATTTCCTACTTTATTGAACAGTTCATATCCCAAGTACCCATCCCATATTTCACTCAATATTGTACAAGATATCTCTCTTCTTTTAAACCGAAAGATCTGAACATCTGCCTCATCTTCAAAGTATTCGGAATAAAGATCGCTATCTATAATCCAGCCTAAATACATCCCTATATGTACATAGGCCTGTTCAATGGGCAAGTTATCCGGAAAATTTCCCAGAAAATGAGATTTTGCATTGTCGTAAATCGTCTTCTGAATTTCGGTTTTTTTGTCGCTTGTCATAGTTTCTTTTTCCCTTCGTGTTAATATAGGCATTCGTATATTAATGAAAAAACATATACCCGAAAACTATGGCAGCAAGAATACCAGCAAGATCAGCGATCAGTCCTGCACTTATAGCATACCGAATGTTTTTGATGTTTACAGAACCAAAATAAACGGCTACAATATAGAAAGTGGTTTCTGTAGCGCCTCTTAAAGTACTGGCTAGTCTACCTATAAATGAATCCACTCCATGGACCTCAATAGTCTCAAACATCATACCCCTGGCTGTACCTCCACTTAGTGGTTTCATTATTGCCACCGGGAGGGCATCCACGAAGTCGGTATTTAGTCCGGTTAAACTTATCATAAACTTGAGCCCTGTGAGAATATAATCAAAAGCACCCGATGCTCTAAAAACCCCGATGGCTACTAAGAAGGCGATCAGATAAGGAACAATTTTTAAAGTAATCTCAAAACCCTCTTTTGCTCCTTCAACAAACGTAGAAAAAAGATTGATTTTCTTTGTGAATCCTAAAGCGAGAAAAAGAATGATCGTAGCAAAAATGATAAAATTGCTTATGAATGTAGAGGTTTCATTCAATTCTTCCTGGCCTAATCCGGTGAGGTAATAGATAAAACTACCCAATAGGATGAGCATAGCTCCAAGATAACCTAGTATAACTTTATCCAGAAGATTTATTCTCTGATAAATAGAAACGGTAATCAGGCCTACAATAGTCGAACAAAAAGTGGCTAGTAGTATGGGTAAAAAAACATCAGTGGGATTGGTGGCACCAAGACCGGATCGATCAATTAAAATAGTTAAAGGTATGATAGATAAACCAGATGTATTGAGTACCAGAAACATTATTTGAGCATTTGATGCAGTATCCTTGTCTTTATTCAGATCCTGCATTTCTTTCATAGCTTTTAATCCAATAGGTGTCGCGGCATTATCGAGCCCTAAGATATTGGCGCTAAAATTCATGATAATAGAGCCAGTGGCCGGGTGATCCGTAGGTATTTCAGGGAATAATCTTTTGAAAAAGGGGCCAATATATTTGGCTAAAATTTTTATTAATCCCCCTTCTTCAGCTATACGCATTAAGCCTAACCATAAGCACATGCCGCCTAATAAGTTGATAGAAAGCGTAACGCTGGTTTTTGACATGTCGAAAGTGGAATTTACCATTTCCGTAAATACTTCTGTTTGACCGTATAGAGCTGCCTTGAATACAGCAACGATAAATGCGACCACAAAAAATCCAAACCATATATAATTAAGCGTCATTTAATTTTGAATTAATTGATTAATGTAAGATCGGCTGTCAGTATTCTAAATGTAATGTATTTGCTAAATCAAAGTGTAATCAAACATACTGGGGCGATTTCTGATGTAAGTTAATCTCTTTTTTTCACTTTTTTTGGTTGTTACCAACCCCCATTTTTTCATATTAATGCCTATTAGAATAATTGATTTCGCTACTTTTGAAGATTAATAAAAAGCATGGTTGAATTAATGATTTAACTGCAATTTACTTAATCCCATATTAAGATTAACTTGCATTTAAGTCTCAATTTGGGATTGTGTCAAAAAAAGACAAATACTTAAGTGGCTGATAATCAGTTAACTATTTTAATAAAAAAATTTAGCACTGTTTTCGACATTCAATTGAATATGAAAAGGTTAATTATAATATTAGGAGTTATTTTATCAGGTATGAGCTTTGCTCAAACAGGACCAGCCGGTGTTGGTAATGCTAACGGGACTGATGGTCTTCCTGAAAATATAATATGGTTAGATGCAAGTACGATAGCGGTGAGTGATGGAGCAGATGTTTCTACATGGACAGATATTTCCGGAAATGGCGTAGTTTTCGCCGCTTCATCGTCAGGTAATCTGCCGAGTTTTTCTCTTAACCAAGTCAATGGTCTTCCTACAGTAGTGTTCGATGATGCTAATGCTGAGCGATTAAATATTAATCCTTTTAATAATATGGCATCTTCTGAGATATCTTCAATCATTGTTTTTGCCACACCAAATACGGATGAAGCTTTACTTTCTTATGCTGTAACTGGTCAAAGCAATGAATACTTGATTTTTGACGCTGATGATTTGAAAACATTTGTGGGCGGTCCGAGGTCAGGTGGAGGAGTTTTCAATGATGGTATTAATACGTTTAATATCTTAAGTACAGTCTGGAATTCAACCGGAGGGCAGCTAAATCATTACAAGAACGGTAGTGTAGTAAATAATGCTTCGTTATCCAGCGGAGATTTGATCGTCAACGGTGGATCAATGACCATAGGCGGAGAACAAGATAACGTGGATGGAGGGTATGCAGCTGACCAAGATTTAGAAGGTGAGATTGCTGAAATAATCGTTTATAGTAACGCTATCAATAACGCGGAGCGGATAATTATCGAAAATTACCTTTCTGAAAAATACAATATTGCGATTTCCTCTGATTTCTTTACGTTAGGAGACGCTGCTTTTAATAATGATTTAACAGGAATCGGAACCGATGATGGAATTAATAAAAGTTCTTTATCAGGATTTTCTGATGCCTTGCAAATTGAAGAAGAGACTAGTTCATTAAATGCGGCTAATGAATTTATCTTTATTGCACATGATAATACTCCTCATTCCCAAACGGTTGTTACGGATTTTTCAGATCCTGAGATTACAGATAGATGGGCAAGAAGCTGGTTTTTTGAAGTATCGGGTGGAATCTCAGCAGAGCTAACTTTTGATTTTGGATTAGCGGGATTAGGAACAGTAGGTCCAGCAAGTGACTACGTACTTTTGTATAGAGCGACTACCAGTGATGATTACACTAGGATTATAACTAACTCTGTTATCACAAGAAATGGAGATCAAGTGGTTATTGATATGTCTAATCAAAATCTTCCCACCGGATATTACACTCTCGGTAGAGGAACGCAACTAGTAAATACCACTTATTACTCGTTTCAATCTGGTAATTGGGAGGATCCATTAACCTGGACAACCGACCCTTCTGGCGCTCTTAGAGTTCCTGGCACAGGTAATTTACCTACCGCTAACGATAATGTAGTAATCCTTTCTGGAACTACGGTAAGAATGGCTACAGACAACAACGATGGTATTCAATTAACTGTCAATGGACGCTTAGACCTCGAGAATACATCTGAACATAACTATATTTCTATTGAAGGAAACGGAATTATTTCATTAGAGGGAGCAGGAGGAGTTGACAATTTTCCGACAGGTGCAACGGCCATATTTGCTGATTCTATTGTAGGTGGAACGGTATTAATTCAAGCCGGTAATTTTGATCTTAATGTAGATCGCAACTATAATAATGTGATTGTCGACTTAGCTTCTCCTACAAATGCTGTGACTTTATTATCGAATTATACAATTAATGGTGACTTAACCATACAAACCGGGATTTTCCAAATCAACGATAACACGGATACTGATAATCTTAATGTTAGTGTTTTTGGCGATGTTCAGACAGATGCTAACGGACAAATTTCTGTAGGTACTGGTAACGCCAGGCATGAGTTTAATTTCTATGGAAATTTTATAAACAACGGTCGTGCAGACTTTACAAATAGAACAGCAGCAAATAATAATAATGAGGCAACCGACGGCATAGTAGATGCTAACTTTTTGAATGAGTCTGCTAATCAATCTATTGACTGTAATGGTATTACTAACTTTTATCGCATTGAAATTGATAAAGGTGACGATGAAACCTTTATATTAGATATTAACTCACTTAGTCCTGCCAATTTCAACATTTTTGGTCCTGTAGATTATAGTACTAACGGGGCGCAATTATCGACCAATGATAATGCCCTTGGTTTGATTAGAGGTACAGTTAGGTTAAATACTAATGTTGATGTCCCACTTTTAAACAATACGGGTAACTACAGTATATTCGAATCTGCTCGACTTTGGGTGAATGGTGGCTCTACTTCAAAAGTAGGTGGAGAAGCTATAGTACCTTACGGCATTATTCAAGTTTCTGATGGAACACTTGACGCACCGGTACGTAGTGGAATTACAACTCGAGACAACGGTACGATTATCGTAGAAGGTGGTGTGCTTACTGTAAATCAAATAAGAACCTCAGTATTGGGTGCTGAGAATATTGGAGGATATTTCCAGTCAGGTGGTACAGTGAACGTAACCGGACAAAATGTTCAGCAGAATTATTACACTTTCAGTCTTACTTACCCTGGTAATAGTTTTAATATGTCAGGAGGAACATTAAGAGTATCAGGTTCTGATAATTTTAATGATAATACGGGAGGAACCAGCGGTCAAATTCACGGTGGTGGTATTTTCATAGATAGTGATCCAAGTAACGTGAGCGTGACGGGTGGAACGGTTATCATGGAGAATAACACCAACATACCTTTCAAGGTAACCTCAAAAGCTCCTTTTTGGAATGTTATTATGACTTATACTTCCGGAACCGCGACTGAAATAGACTTGGATGCTGGTACTTCAGGAGATAACTCTTTAGGTGAGTTTGAAACTATTACCAATCCAGCATTACAGGTGTTAAACGACTTTACCATTGAAGATGGCGTGATTTTCGATCATAATGGTTTTAATGTAGAAATAGGTAGCGATTTTGTTATTCGATCTACTGGTGATTATTTGTACGATTCAGGTAAGCCTAATACTACAACTATAAATGGAGTTGATGATGCAAGTTTAACGTTCCTAAACAGAACTGGAGATGGCAGTGACGAACAACGCTTTTGGAACTTTATTGTAGATAAACCAACTGGAAGAATTGTCACTTTGGAGTCTGGTAAATCTGATGTTAACGGAAATAATAATAATCTTTTAAGAGTAGAGGGAGATGCTTTGAAAGTTCTCAGTGGCACTTTGAACCAAGGGCGTTACAGTATCCGTGTTCTTACAGACACTCTGCTAAATTATGATGAACTCACCATTTATAATCCTGCAAATGCAACACCTGATGCTACGGTTAATGGTAATAACGATTTACTCAAACTTCGTCCCGATGATTTTGTGTTGGTTACCGCCGATACTTCAAGATTTGGTAATGTACGTTTAAATAATGGGGCACAAATTGTCACATTAGTCAGTGATTTGAGGATAGATCGTCTGGAGTACCGGCATGGACGAATTGATCTGGGAGAACATAATCTAACTATTGATGAATTATCTATTAATCTTAACGGGTCTCAGACAAACTGGAATGGCTGTGGAGGTTGTAATTCCGTGGAAGACATGTTTATTACTAACGGATTAGCTTCTGCGGGAGGTCTAAGTTTATTAATACCTTCAAATGGTACTTATGACTTCCCCTTTGGAATAGGAACAGATGGTTTAGATGTTTTTGTTGATGCCGGTAATTCTAAATATACACCTGCATCGGTTACTGTTTCCGGTTTAGTTGATGATGGGTACATAACTATTCGTCCTGTAGATAATATTTTGGCAACTACAGATGGTACTGGGGGTGATATATTATCTTATTATTGGCGCGTTAATTTTGAAGAATTTGGTACGCTACCAACGGTTGAATACGAATTCACATATTATGATGACGATCTAGATGGGTCTGCCAATGAAGCTGCTTTTGCTGCTGGTAAAGTATTAGAAGTTGATCCATTTACGAGGAGCTTCGAAGATGATCCCACTCCTGAGGGGGTAGATGCTGTAAACAATGTGATTGCTTTCGATGGTTCTTCGGATACAGGTTTTACCTTAGAAGAAGCTTCCTATACAGCAGGCGAGCAAGGCAGGTTTTTAGGTGCTCCTACTATTTATTATTCTACCACGGTAAATGATAATAATCAAACCGACTTTGCTGGAGGTGGTTACAGAGATCAATGGAATAGAGTTGCAAACTGGTCAACAGTGGGTCATTATTCACCCGTGAATGCTGGTACTTTTCCCCAGGCTGGAGATATTGCCATATTAGGTTTTGGTCTTGATAGTCCTACGTCAACCATGGATGACAGTAGTCCACAAAGATCTCATTGGTTTGAAGTTAGCGTTGATGCAGAAGCGGCTAAACTTATTTTTGCTGAATCTGTAATAAATTCTAATGGTATTGAAGTTCCTAGAAATGGTTCTTTTCAACCTCAATTAGTTATTGAAGCAGATGACGCGCATGATATTATTTTTGGAACAGTAGAAGGCAACGGGACATTTAACACAGAATTAGATTGTTCCCCTTGTAATATTGATCCCAACTCATCTTCTACAGTAGCGGCGACTATAAATGGAGACTTTGGGTTATTTGCTGATAATGAGTTTGCAAGATTTGATTTTGACCTGCTCTCGGATAATAACTCTTCTATTTATGTACCTTCTAGTTTTCCAGTTGTATTCCCCAACGTGAACGTAAAAGGGCGCGGAGGAAATGGTAGAAGGCTAGTGTTCCAAGAAGATATTATTATTAATAGGAATTTAAGTATACGTGAAGGAGCATTTTTGAAATTAAGTAACACGGTAAATGGAGATATTACAGTAGGTAATAATCTTAATATGACTATCAATAATGATGGTGATGAAGTGGAGTTCCCGCAGGATGGGCCGGGCAGAACCTTAACAATTAGTGGAAACATTATTATGGATAATGATAATGATAGAATTGCCGTTCTAGATAATAACAGTGCTGCTGATGTCACCATCAGTAGGCTAAGAGTCGGGGGAGATATTATACAAGACTTAGGTCAAATCAATCTTTATTCTGGTGCCGGAGCAAATAGAGATCATGTTGAATTGGAATTATTTGGGACTGAAAGTAGTGAGTACACACGCTCTAATAATCCAGAAATGAGTTTATACAGACTGATTGTCAATAAAGGTCCTGATAAAAATACCTCATTTACTTTTGATAATAGCTTCTCACTCAACGGAGAAACAGATGGGGCAACTAAGGCGCTGGAACTTCAAAATGGTAATTTAGTGTTAAATGATAGTGGTATAAACCTTGATTTGTCCACTGGTGGTGATGACTTTAATATTCAATCCGGAACGTCTTTAACTGTAACTCAAGGCACGGTAAATGTATCAGGAGATAATTCGGGAATTTTGCTCGATGGTTGCCTGGTAATTAACGGCGGAACCGTAGATATGAATGATGCTTCCGGTAACGGTAATAATTACATTGAGTATTCAGCTTCTGGTAATGCTATATTAGATGTTTCATCTGGTTCGCTTATTGTAGGTTCTCAAATTAGAGGTATTACTACTGCTGAAACCGGTATTCTTAAGTATCGCCAAACAGGTGGAGATGTAAGAATAGGAACTCAAGCTGCTCCTCAAAATAATAGAGGTATGCTTCAAATCTACAACACAGGCAGCGAGTTCACCTATACGGGTGGTACACTTACTATTGAAAGGCATCAAAATTCACCTTCGGTAGCGGCCTTATTCTTAGATCCTGATGATTCGGAGATCACCGAAACGATCCAGATTTTTAACGCTAATACACCGAGTGGACAGAATGATTTCCGAATTAATTCTGTAGTTCCATTAGAAAACCTTTTGATCAATGGGACTAATTCTCCCACGGCTGAAATTAATATTAATGCTCTAACTATTAATGGTGATCTGACCATAGAGGCAGGTGCTACTTTAAATGGTAATGCTAGAACATTGACAATAGGTGGCGATTTGATTAATGATGGTTCGTACGATGCTCAGGGAAATGAAACTGTGTTTAACTCTAGTGCAACTCAGCAAATAACTGGTAGTGGTTCAAATACTTTTTTCCGATTCACTAAAACGGCGTCGGGAACTTTGGATCTAACTAATAGTATTGACGTAAGCGGCTTGTTTACTATTTCAGAGGGCATTATGGCAGATAACGGATTCTCAATAAACCTAGCTGCAGATGCTATTGTAGATGGTGTTCATTCGAGTACAGGAGGTACTGGATTAGTTTTTGCCGGAGGAAGTGCACAAGAACTGAGAAGAAGCGGAGCAGGTACTGGTTCCCTGGGTGTAGTTACCATTAATAACCCTAATGGAGTTACTATACCAGACGGTAATGATTATAATTTTAATATAAATGGTGGTTTACGCTTAAGTGATGGCGTATTTGACGTAGGAGGTAGCGAAATATTGTTGGGTATTAATGCAGAGATAGAGGAGGTCAATTCTTTCGGTATTACTAATATGATTAGAACCAACAGCTCTTTTACTGATGGTGGTGTGGGGAAAGTCTTTTCGGCAGGACCTAGAGCGGACTTTATATTTCCAATAGGTCAGTCCTTTTATACGCCTGTAACTTTTGATTTTGGTACCGTAGGGTCTACAAGTGGTATTATAAATATACTTCCAGCCAATGAGGTACACCCTACTGTGAATGATGGAGTACCTGATCCAGTAAATCCGTTGGCGACAGGTGATGTGAATAATGCATTACAGTATTACTGGACAGTGAGGACATCAGGTTTAACAGGTTTTACGGCGGATATGAATTTGGAGTACGACCAATCGGATGTACTAACTGCTGAATCAGGATTAGATGAAGATGACTATATTGCGGCAAGAATACTCAGTCAGAATAATCCTACCTTTCTAATCAACAAGTTTACAAATGCTGAGGTTTTTGAACCTAACACAATTACATTCAATTTCCCAGGGGTTAATTCCGATAACATTTCCGGTGATTATTTCGCAGGAATTGATGAAGCTATTCCTAATAATGTGATTACTTATACTGTTGTTGCTGACGGGGATGCGAATACAGAGATTTATGATATAGATGTTCCAGGTTCAGGAAATTACCCTAGCGGATCGGTAGTTGTTATACCTAATGGGAGAACACTTACATTACCTTTAGGCGTAGATGGATTGAGGTTATATGCTATGGAAATTCAAGATGGAGGTGTGCTAGAAGTAGATAATTCTACCAACCACCGTCTAGGAGAGCTTACAGGTACAGGTACGATTCGTATATTAAGTGATGGTACTAACGCAACAAAACCAGCTTTTTCAGGTAATTTCTTTAGTTGTTCTGGGGGTGGATTAGAATATGGAGGTAGTGGTAGTTACAATGTTTTGGGTGGGATAACAGAAGTTAGAAATTTATCAATGGACGGTAGCGGAGATCGAATATTGCCTAACAATGTTGTAACAGTCTGTGAAGACCTAGTAGTTAATGGTCCGACGGTAGAGATGCCGATTTCTGAAAGAGTATTTGTTCAAAGAGACGCGATTATTAATTCCGGTATAATTAATACTGGTATAGCATCTAGTTCTAGGTTAATCATCACCAATGATTTTATCCTAAATGGTGGTATTGTCAATGGTTCTTCTAATGGTGCGGTTGGCGTCTCTGGGGATATTATCGTTGATGGAGGGATTTACAATATGGGGCTGAGCGGACATTTTATTGTATTCAGGCAGAATTTTGAATTGATCTCTGGAAGTATTAATAGCCAAACATCTTTACTGATTGCGAATAGTAATTCTTTTGAACAACGTTTCATTGGTAATTTTACTGGATCTAATAATTTTCACAATATCCGCTTAGACAACCGAGATGGTAATCAAGATTTTTTTGCTGACGGTAACATTGAATTGTCAGGTACTTTGGAAATAGTAGATGGCAGGTGGATTTTTGATAGCGGTAGCCATCTCAATTTGACTTCCTCTGCTTCAATTAATCCACCAATTGGATCTGAAACTGCTTACATTGTTGGAAGAATATCTAAGCCGTTATTAGCAGGTGCTTCTTTTACTTTCCCAATTGGCAGCACTAATCGCTGGAGACCTGCCTCCATTAATAATGTGTCTGCTGCCGGACTGACGTGGTCTGCCGAATATTTTGAAGCTAACCCTACGTCTGATCCATTAGTAGATAATCTGGATGCGACAAATGGTGGAACAGGCCCAGGACAAATCCAAAGAGTAAGCGATGGTGAATACTGGAAAATATCAGACGATGCTGGTGCAACGCCCCCTGCTACCGTAACGGCGAGAGTAGGGCTAAGCTGGGGTATAGAAAGTAACGTATCACCAACTCTCGCTGAACGAGAAGAATTAGAGGTTATGATTTGGAATGATGGGCTAAGCTCATGGGATAACTTGGATGGGCAGTCGTTCCAGCCTTTAGGAACTGGTGGAAATCACACCCAATCGGGAGGTCGTTTTACCGCTGTTTCTACTAATAATTTTAGTGAACAAACATTTACACTAGGCTCTACAACTACGCAAAATGCACTTCCTATCGATTTGCAGCAGTTTACTGGTGAAACGGTTGAGGGTGACAATCATCTCGAATGGATAACGGCCTCTGAAGTTAACAATGACTATTTTGTGCTTGAACGTTCGAGTGATGGAGTGAATTATGAAACATTGGCTCAAATAGACGGCCAAGGAACCCGTGCCGCTGAAACTACTTATAGATTTATTGATATCAATCCGTTAAGCGGTAAAAATTACTACAGGCTTAAGCAGATAGATATTGATGGAACGGAAACTATATTCAGTGATTCTAAATGGATAGTACTATTAACTATATCTTCGAACATTGAGTTTGGTATAAAAGCGTATCCAAACCCTACGGTTCAAAGCAACATCAATCTAGAATTATCCGCGGATCAAAATTTACCGATATCCATTCAAATGGTAGATACTTACGGAAGAGTGGTCTTCAAGGAATCGTATAATCCCGGTGATTTTGATCGCCAGATGAAAATACAGGCTAACCAGAACTTGCGTCAGGGTATCTATATAATTGTTGCAGAACAGGATAGTCAGAGACTTACCAGAAGAGTTATAATAACAGAGTAACGATTCTAGAGTATAGGTTTAGTTAAATATATGAACGAGATGGCAGGCTATTAAGCCTGCCGTTTCTGTTCTCAGCCTACTGTTTCCAAGGCTAACCTTACGCCAGCCAGATTTAGTAGCTAGATTCACTTCATTTCGTGAAAAATCTCCTTCGGGCCCAATAAGAATAAAGTTTTTTCCTTTCAATACTTGACTAGAAAGCAATGTGGAGTTATCGCTATCTACATGTGCTATACATTTTGAAGTGGACTCTATTTGAAGAACTTCACTAAAGTTAATAATGGGATTAACGATAGGTAATCTATACTTCAAAGATTGTTTCATTGCCGAAATGGCCTTTTTTTCCAAGCGTTCTGTTTTTACGTGCGTTCTTTCTGAATTATCTGTTTTAAGAAGAGTGATCTCATCTATTCCTATTTCGGTGGCTTTCTCCACAAACCACTCAAGACGATCTATGTTTTTAGTAGGTGCTATACCTATGTGAACGCTGTAATTCTTTTGCTCTTCCTTGGTTTGTCCCGTTAAGTTGAACTCACATTTCTTCGGGTTATCTGATATAATATTAGCTGAATAGAGCCAACCTAAGCCGTCCGTTATATTAATTTGATCACCATTCTTTTTTCTTAATACACGAATGCAGTGCTGAGATTCTTCTTTGCTTAAGTGGTGAACCCCATTGGCTACTTGTGGTTGGTAGAATAGGTGCAATTAGAGGTATTTTTCGCTTAATGCGGTTACCAGGACCACATATTCACTTTGAGCATCTTGCGTTGGCTTACCTTTCAGCTGCTGCCAGGCATCGTACTTGGCAATGGCCTTAAAGTCAAATCCACCTGGACGCTCATCTTGAACATCACCTTCAGTGGATTGCTTAAATAAAGCATAAAGCTTTAAAAGTTCTTCATTAGATGGTCTGGTTGTGAATTTTTTTGTGAGTGAAACGGCTTCCTCGAATGGTTTGTCCATGTTTATAAATTAAAAAGGCTAAGTAAATATACCTAGCCTCTGTGACATCATAAGTTTGATTTATCGCTCTGAAACATTAACATAAGGTCTCAGATTGTGGCCTGTATAGATCTGTCTTGGTCTTCCTATGGGTTCATTGTTTTCCCGCATCTCTTTCCATTGTGCTATCCATCCCGGAAGTCGTCCAAGTGCAAACATTACGGTAAACATATCTACTGGTATACCAAGGGCTCTGTATATAATACCCGAATAAAAATCTACGTTAGGATATAAATGACGCTCTATGAAATAATCATCATTGAGGGCTACATGCTCAAGACCTTTAGCGATATCTAACACGGGATCATTAACACCTAATTTTTCTAATACATCGTCGGCCGCTTTTTTAATGATTTTCGCACGTGGATCAAAGTTCTTATAAACTCGATGACCAAATCCCATTAGTCTAAAAGGATCATTTTTGTCCTTGGCCTTGGCCATCCATTTATCTGTATCACCACCATCGTTTCGAATGCCTTCTAACATTTCAATTACAGCAGAATTCGCGCCACCATGGAGGGGTCCCCAAAGAGCGTTGATCCCAGCGGATATAGAAGCGTAGAGACTAGCTTGACTGGACCCTACTATTCTCACCGTTGACGTGGAACAGTTCTGCTCATGATCAGCATGTAGGATCAAAAGTTTGTCAAGAGCGTTTGCCACTACGGGATCTACTGTATAATCTACCGCCGGTAGTGCAAACATCATTTTTAGAAAATTGGAGCAATAATCTAGGTTATTGTCTGGATAGTTAACAGGATGCCCTATTTCATTTTTATACGCCCAGGCTGCAAAAGTGGGCATTTTAGCTATTATCCGAATAATACTCAAGTTAACAGCATCGCTAGACCTATTTGGGTCTAAAGACTCAGGGTAAAACGCTGTGAGAGCCGTTACTAATGATGATAACACGCCCATGGGGTGCGAGTCTGAAGGAAACCCTTCAAGAATTTTTTTAATATCCTCATGTACAAGTGTGTGATACTTGATATCGTTCTGGAAGCTTGAGAGTTGATCATTATTTGGTAACTCGCCATAAATCAGAAGATAAGCTACTTCAATGAAACTTGATTTTTCAGCTAATTCTTCTATTGCATAACCGCGATAATGTAGAATGCCTTTTTCCCCATCTAGAAAAGTGATTGCACTTTTAGTGGATCCTGTATTTTTGAAGCCTGGATCTATAGTAATCACCCCGGTTTCACTTCTCAGTTTAGCTACATCAAAAGCACGTTCATTTTCTGAACCCTCAACTAGGGGAAGGTTGTACGTTTTACCGTCAATTTTTAATTCCGCAGAATCTGACATATTTCTATCTTATATATGGTTAAACAATCCTTGTGAATTTAATCAATTCACATCGCTAAAACATCACTAATATCTAATTGTTCCCAAGAATTAGAGGAAGGCCGCCATCTCCGCTGCCTACTACCACCACTTTACTATTCGGGGATTTAGATAGCTCTAAGGTAGCTTCAATACCTCGCATTCTTAAAAGCTCAGGGGTAAGGCTGCTGTTAATTATTTTATTAGCTACAGCTTCCCCGTCAGCCGCTATTCTCTTCCTTTCTGCTTCACTTTTTTCTTTATTCAGCCTAAACTGATAAGCTAATGCCTCTTGTTCTTGCTTTAATTTACTTTCTATAGCGGACTTTATCTGTTCAGGAAGATTGATCGATCTAATTAGGAGCGCTTGCATCTCAATGTTGTTATCTTTTAATGTGTTCTCCGTTTCTGTTTTTATGGAAGTTTCAACTTCTGCTCTTTTAGTTGAATAAATTTCCTCAGCTGTAAATCGTCCCATAACCTGCCTTACCGCAGACCGTACTTCCGGTACCACAAGCTTATTCACATAGTTAGTACCAAAGTTTTCATGCAAGAAACCGATCTCATCATAGATGGGATTAAATCGTACGGTTACATCTACGTTGATAGACAACCCGTTTTTGTCGAGGACATCCATTTTTTCCTCGGCGGTATTTTCTTGTACATCGTATACATGAAGATCATTCCATGGGGCTTTCCAACCAAAACCTTGAGATATTACATTCTCCTTATCCAATCCGCCTTGAAATTTTTTAAAGAGAACGGCACGTTCACCAGCATTAATTGTAAAAAATATACTTGACGACAATCCAAAAATGACGATTAGAGCCACTGCGGCAATAATGATGATCGGTAAAAATTTTCTATTATCCATATGATTTTTATTTATTCTCTATAACATCTGACACGGAACAAAGTCTCTTAACTTTATCAAAATCTTCATAATAACCCAGATTCCCGGCAATATCCCAATCTTCACAAGCCCCGGACTTATTTCCCATAGCATATTTACAATTACCCCTTTCAGAAAAGTAGAAGCCGTCTTCTTCGTTTAAGACGATAGCAGTGTTGAAGTCTTCAATGGCTTTCTCATATTTTTTACTCTCTTGGTAGCTCAATGCTCGGTAAAAATAGCTATCTGCATTCTGGTAATTTTTAATGATAGCTATGTTGTACATATAAATAGCTGAATCATAATGCCCTAAGTCATGATATACATTTCCCTTGTAAAAATAGTAGCCGTAAAAGTCCGGGGTGGTTTCAATTAATTTTGATGCAGAGGCTAAGGCCTTCTTATATTGCTTAGCTTCATAAAGCGCTATAAAGCGATAATAGTGATATTTTTCTTCTATTGGCTTTAGCTTAACCGCCATATCATAGTCTTCTACTGCTCCATCAAAATCACCTAATTCATATTTCATCTTACCTCTTAGAATGTAAGAATAAGCGGTAGTATCTGTAGGATTATTTGTGATGTATTGAGAAAAATTAGTTAGTGCACCTTCCAAGTTGCCCATGTTTCTAAGCGTAAATCCTTTGTACATCCAAATAATATGCAAGCTAGGATCTAATGAAAATGCACGATCAAAATCTTCAAGTGCCTTTTGATAAGCACCACTTTTAAACCGATTTATACCTCTATGAAAATAGGCATCCGTAAAAGTAGAGTCCATTGCTATGCAGGATGTGAATAACTCATTGGCCTTTTCATTATCCACCGACATAAAGTAATACGCCTTATGAAACAGCCTTTCTGCTCCCTCTTGGGTTTGAGCTACAACCGAAACGCAAAAAGCTACGTATAATAAGAATGTAATTAGAGATCGCATATACTTTCTAATCCGAATTAATTAAAATAAAATTTAATAGAATCAATTAATTTTTGTATCATGCGAAATTCTAAAGAAGTGAGCCAAAAGACGATCTAGACAATCTCGTAACATTTGATAAATATCAAATCTATTCTAAAATAGAGAC
>JBCCSU010000051.1:0-21352 GCA_039199635.1 Bacteroidota bacterium
ACCTGTAGTACAAAAGCATCATTGGCTGCGAAGCCATCGTCAGCAGTTAATGTGATAGGACCAGTAACAATCTCTATTAGTCCTGTTCCTACTATAGCAGGTATTCCTACTGCAGCTTCTATTGTTGCGGGACAAACACTTACTGTTCCTGGTCCTATCACATTAACTGCTGACGATGGCTTCGCAGCCAATGATGCTTTTGTACTACAGGTAAATGGTGGAGCAGCAGTTGATTTAGGCGTGGCTGCTTCTGCTACTTCTCCTTTGGATTTAACGGATGTGGCGCTTCCAACATCTGATTTAGTGCCTGGAACCTATGAAATTTTATTCACTCTTACTGATGGAGATGGTGACGAGGCTACTTTCCTACATATTCTGAATGTGGAGGCGATCTC
Source organism: Bacteroidota bacterium (assembly GCA_039199635.1). Lineage (GTDB taxonomy): Bacteria > Bacteroidota > Bacteroidia > Cytophagales > Cyclobacteriaceae > Fulvivirga. The sequence continues at coordinate 396 of JBCCSU010000051.1, forward strand.
TTTTTTCTTAGCGGATGAAGAAGATGATGATGATCAGTTGTTTTTGGAAATCAATGGTAGCATTAATGCAGATTTCACCTTACCAACTCAAAGTGATGATGGTAATCCTTACGCTTACTATGTGCTTGGAGGTAGAGTTAAAGTAACAAATGGCGCTACACTCACTATTCCAGCCGGGTCAGTACTTAAAGGTAGAACTGGTTCAGGGTCAAATGCGACAGCACTGTTAGTAACGAGAGGATCAAAATTAATTGCTGACGGTACAGCTAGCGCTCCAATTATATTCACTGCTATTGCAGATGATCTTACTATTCAAGATGTAGCTTCTGATGTTTTCGTAGGTACCACCTTAAATGCTGTTGACAACGGCCTATGGGGAGGTTTGATTATTTTAGGTGCTGCTCCAGTTGCTGCTCCGGTAGCTGATCCTGGTATAGAAGGTATACCTAATACAGATCTGGACGGACGATATGGTGGTGATACTCCCGATGATAATTCTGGAATAATTGATTATGTATCAGTTCGCCACGGAGGTTCGTTGATCGGATCAGGTAACGAAATCAATGGTATTTCACTCGGTGGAGTAGGTAGTGGTACTACTATAACTAATGTAGAGGTAGTAGGTAATAACGATGACGGTATCGAGTGGTTCGGTGGAACTGTTGATGTAACTAATGCCGTAGTTTGGAATGCGTTTGATGATGCACTTGATACTGATCAGGATTGGATTGGTACTTGTTCAAACTTTATCGTAGTAACTCCTGACGGAAGTGCTTTCGAATTGGATGGTCCAGAGCCTTCTGGTACAGCTGCTACAAGTTGTCACTCTTTTGATGACGGTTTAGTATTTGCTGGATCTAACATTGATCACTTGGTAGATTGGGATCCAGATACAAACGCAGAATTAACTAACATTTACTTCTATGGATGGGACGATAGTTATACGTCTATAGATGATAATCCTGCTACGAATGAGGATGAAGAATTCGATCCTATAGAGTCTTTCGGAGGTGATGGTGCTTGTACTTCGGCAACTTGGGAATACACGCTTGCCACTGGAGGTGCTGCTGTTGGTGATATTTTTGTAGGTGTACCTGGAGCTGCTTTAACCGCAGTAGCAGAAAATGCAAACACTGTGGGCCCTACCGATCAAACCGGTTTCGAATGGACTTATGCGGCTAGAGATGGAGGGTTGAGTTCCATCGGTCTTTAGTTTAGTATTAAAATATGATGACAAAAAGCCCGGGTTTTCTCGGGCTTTTTTATTGTCCTTAACACATCGATAACATACTGGTAACATACTGTAATCTATAATTGGTTTTATTCATACTAACTTTGCAGCTATTTTAATTGAACGACATATGAGAAATTTTAAGACTATCAGTCTGATCATTGTTGGACTAGTCCTTTCAAGTTTTTATGTTAAGGCCCAACAAGGAACGGTAAGGGGAACTATAATTGAGGACGCCACCGGTGAGTCAATGATTGGAGTAACTGTGGCGGTGGATGGTACTACCAAAGGAGCAGTTACTGATTTCGAAGGAACCTTCAATTTAAAACTGGATCCAGGTACTTATAATTTGACTGTATCTTTTATTTCTTACAAGGCTATTAATATTACTGGTGTAACCATCGCTTCGGGAGAAGTAACCACTCTGGGTACAATCAGGATGAAAGAGGATGTTGAAACTCTGGAAGATGTTGTAGTTGTAACTGCTGAGGTCATCAAGAATAATGAAGCCGCACTGTTAACTGTTAAAAGAAAGTCTGCCAATTTATTAGATGGTATTAGTGCAGCTAATTTTGCTAAAATAGGAGATTCGGATGCCGGTGCCGCCATCAAGCGTGTTACTGGTGTATCAGTAGAAGGAGGAAAATATGTCTATGTAAGAGGCCTTGGTGATCGCTACACCAAAACTATGCTCAATACTGTAGATATACCTGGCTTAGATCCTGATCGTAATAGCCTACAAATTGATATATTCCCTACCAATCTCATTCAAAACATGGTTGTTTTGAAGTCTGCTGTGGCTGAGATGCCAGCTGATTTTACGGGAGGTGTAGTAAACATCGAAACAAAAGATTTTCCTGAAGAAAGAATTTTGGATGTTTCGTTTGGTGTATCATATAACCCTAATATGCATTTTAACGATGAGTTTTTAGAATATGAGGGAGGGGATACAGACTGGCTTGGGTTTGACGATGGTACACGCGACCTTCCCGCAGGTGCAGCCAACGGAGTTCCATTACCCGATGAAGAGCCTGACCAGGAAGTTTTTGATTTCAACAATAGTTTAAATCCTAATTTAGCGGCAAACACAACCTCAAGCTTATTGGATTACAACTTGGGCTTGACTTATGGTGATCAAATATCCGTAGGTATCGATAACACTTTAGGGTTTATTTTATCTGGTACATATAGAAGTACTTACGAACACTACGATGATCGACTTTTTGGCGAGTATCAAATTCCTAGTCCTAGTGATGAATTCAATCTTGTGACCGCAGTCACAAGAGACGGAGTTGAAAGTGCGAGAAATATACTTTTGGGAGGTTTAGCAGGTGTAGCATTTAAAACTAAACAGTCGAAGTATAAATTTACGACCATGCGTTTACAGAACGGGCAAAGCAAAGCGGGGGAGTTCTTCATCTTAGACGACCCTGAGGAAAGAGCAGCAGGTAAATCTGGATTCAGTGCTACTAATGACGTTTTAACTTACGATCAACGTTCGCTAACCAATTATTTTTTAGGAGGTGAACACAGTTTGAAAAACAATCTATTCTTGATTGACTGGCGATTGGCGCTAACCAATTCACAGTTAGAGCAGCCAGATATAAGAGAGGCGGCTTTTACTGTAGATCAGGGCCGTGCTACATTGAGTGCCGGGCAGGCGGGTTTACCGTTTCGTTCATGGCGTTTTTTGGATGAAGATAACTACGTGGCGAAAGTAGATGGTACGTACAGCCCTCAAATATTACAAAGAGATTCTAAGATTAAAGCAGGTCTAAGTTTTGTATACAAAGAACGTGATTACTCTTTGTTGAATTATAATATGTTGTTTTCCGGTTCGCAGCCGACCTGGACAGGGGATCCAAATGAGATCATGCAAGATCAGAATATATTTCCACGTTTTGATGATGGAGATGGAGCAGGTGGTCTGTATTTCCAAGCCGAGATTTTACCTCCTAACTCCAATGCCTATAATTCTTCAGTTCAAAATATAGCAGGCTATGTTTCTGCCGAGTTCTCCCCGTTAAATAAGCTAAAGGCGGTTATTGGTTTAAGAGCGGAAAATTATGTGCAGTTACATACAGGGAGAAGCCAGGAGGCAGCTTCGCGTGTGAGATCTACCGCACGGGCTGAGAAAATTACAGTAGAAGAGGCTGCATTCCTTGTTAGGGATGCGGATTTACCAGAAAGCGATCAGGTACTCATTGAAGATGAGGTTTTAAATGAGCTTGACCTTTTTCCTTCTCTTAATTTGATTTATAATCTAAAAGAGACCCATAATTTACGTTTGGGTTATTCAAGAACCATCGCACGACCTACTTTTAAGGAGTTATCGTTTGCTCAAATTATAGATCCAATTAGTGATCGAATTTATAACGGTGGATTGTTACCTGTAGAGGGAGAATGGGATGGTAATTTGACTACAACTGATATCAATAATTTTGACTTACGTTACGAGATCTTTCCTAGAAGAGGCGAATTGCTATCAGCAAGTTTATTTTATAAAACTTTTGACAGACCAATAGAGCTGGTGAGATTATATTCTGCTCAAACAACTAATGAATTTCAAACTAGAAATGTGGGAAATGGGCGAGTTTACGGTTTTGAACTAGAATTTAGAAAAAAGTTAGATTTCTTAGTATCGTCTCTTAGCAATTGGGGGATTAATGGTAACATTACTTTGACGGAATCACAGATCGATATGTTTTCTAACGAGATAGAAGCAAGACGTGAATTCTTGAAGGATGGTGAAGATTTTGAGGATACCAGGGAAATGGCAGGACAGGCACCGTACGTGATCAATGCGGGAATAACTTACGAAAACATAGACAACGGCTTAGACGCAGGTATATTCTATAATGTACAAGGACCTACCTTAGTAGTTGTCGGAGGCTCCTTATTCCCAGATGTATTTACCGAACCCTTCCATAGTTTGAATTTTAATTTGAATAAAAGATTTGGGGAGAGTTTGGGTGTTAATCTTAGTGTTTCCAATATATTGAATGATGTAAGAGAACAGTTTTTTCAAAATTTTGAAGCGGACGATCAATATTTTGAGAGATGGTCGCCCGGAACCTCAGTAGGGGTAGGAGTCTCTTATTCTTTTTAAAGTATTATGGTCAATCAGTATTGATAATAGTTTTTGAGCCGGGTAATTCCGGCTTTTTTATTTATTCCATTCGCTGGGACAATCAGCTTGATCTTTAGGCCCACCATCTACAAACATTTTGAGTTGCTCAATTCTGATTCTTGTCATTCGTATTAATTCCTGACATTTACAGTTATTGAATTCTTCTCTTCCGTACTCCTTTCTGTAGTCTCGATCCATATCTTTAGGATAAATGGCTCTTATATGACGATCACGATACTGCACCCAAGATACTTGAGCTAAATCAAATTTCTTTTTGAATGATCGATCCTTAGAATTTTGTTTTATTTCCTCAATTAAATTTAGCATTTCTAAATCAACCGCATCAAAAGAGGTACAGGGCTCGACATCCCTATTGTTTTCGGAACATGAAACAGCGATTAAAATGATGAAAATAAAATATAGGTATCTCATGTCTTTATTAAAAATACTTGTTTTGGATGTGATTGATTCTTAGATCCTTTAAAGGCGAGAACTTAATTATACTACCCCTAAGTTAAGCAGGTAAAACTACTAATTCGATTTTTCTTCATCCGTTAATCCGGACAATTTGGATGGTGATACACGCTTAATTCTGATTTCATTTTTAGAATTTAGGTATTTAAGCACAACTTTTGAACCATAAATCCCTAGTACCTTAGCCTCTTTAAAATCACCCCAAAATAGAAACTGAACGTCCATACCTGGCTCAATATCATTTAAAACTGTAGTAAATGAAGGTCTGGGCCCAGCAAAATCTTTCAGCGCATCCTGAGAGATTTCAGTATTCTCCGGTTTATCTGAAAAATCAATAATTTCGGCTGATATAATAACTCTAGTGGTCATCACAGGAAAGAAAAAAGTCCTCTTAAAATCTACAGTTGTTTGACCGATTGCCTGACCCGCTTGTAATTGACTATTTTGATAAAGATTTCTTTTTGCTTCAAGAACTAACCCATTCTTATGGTTACCTCCGATACCTAAAACATTAGTTGTTTTTGCCGTACCATAGGCGAAGTCGATACGCGAGAATTGATTGTTGGTGATTACGGCACTTCCCCCGCCAATGGTTCCTACGTGGTAGGAGCAGGAGACGAATGATGTGATAGTTATTATCAGAAAAAAACCTTTGATTCTTTTTCCTATAGTTACCTTGTACGTATGCTTTTTCATTCATTTAATCTACTCCCTAAATTTTAATACTGATCTTAAACGTTCATTAAGAAATAGTTAAATATGAATGTAAAATTTGATGAAGATTATACTTTATAAAAGAATCAATTCAAAAGCAAATCGCTGCAGTCAGTTGTTGATATAGTCTTACTAGTTCATAAAAACAGGTTACTAATCCCACCCATCTGTAATTAATAATTATAATTGGCTAAGCAACTTTAAAATTGAAACAGACCCTCTTTGTTTGTCTATGGTTGGGGGTTACGTTTTTCTCAAATGTTCTTTTTGGGCAGTCGTTGTCCGATTTACGGCACTATGTGATCATAGGTGCGTTTACATCGGAAAATAACGCGGAGCGTTTAACGGCTAAAGCTATTTCTCAAAGCCTTGATGCGAACTATGCTAGAAATGAATTACGTGGTGTTTACTACGTGTACGTACTGGGTACAGACGATAGGCGAGCCGCCTACAACTATGTTGCTCAAATTAGGCAAGGTTCAGAATATAAGGATGCTTGGGTTTTTTCAGGGGTTTTGGACGTAATGGATGACGAAGCGATTTATACAACTCCGGTTAAACAAAAAATAGAACGGAAAGATGAACCAGAGCCAGAAACCATAGAAACTATAGAAGAGGACGGTTCTGAATCCGTAGAACTCGAGACCGAAGATTTTGAAATAGAGCCTGTTAAAGACCCCAATCTCAAGTCATTTTATTTTCAGCTTGTAAATCAGGAAACTGGCGAGGAGGTTAAAGGTCAAGTCTATTTACAAAAGGATAGAGATGACAACAACTTTGAGGCTTATGAAGGAAATGAGGCAATTGATCTGTACAAACCAGGAAGAGATAAGAACACTTATTTTGTGACGGTAAATGCTCCTGGCTATGATCTGGTAGAAACAGAAGTAAAATATAATGATGCTCTTCAAATAGATCAAAATGGCAATACGCTGGTAAAGATACCATTGGAAAGGTCTAGAACCGGTGATTATGTAGAATTCAACAAAGTCCGCTTCCTCAGTAACTCCGCCATCTTCACTCCTGATTCTAAAACAGAGTTAGACGCTTTTGTTCAGTTGATGAATGACAACCCTAAATATAAGATCAGAGTTCACGGACACGTGAATGGGAAATTCAATCGTAACGCCACCATTCGTGGGGATAGCGAGCAGTTCTTTGGTAGAAGTGAGGGCAATAAAGAGGTTTCTGCTTCGGCAAAGAAGCTATCGGATTACAGGGCTAATCTGGTCAAGGACTACCTGGTATCACAGGGGATAAGCGCAAGGAGAATCAAGACAAAAGCCGATGGGGCAAGTACAATGCTCTTTCCATCTAGTGGTCCGCTTTCCGGGTTCAATGATCGGGTGGAGATAGAGATTACGAAGGGTAAATAATTGTCGTGCAGCATTGCCGGGCTTGACCCGGCATCCCGATATTGTTTTCTCCAACCCTCTAAATTGTTATTGTGGAGTATTGATGCTAGCCTGGCTTTCACTGGGGTCCCGGCTCAAGGCCGGGAACGGATTAGATCAGACCGGGGGAATTTTGAATTCCCTAGTATCTTGTAGGGCCCGGATCAAGTCCGGGGGCGGTCTATTTATCAAACGCCCATTTCAAAAATTCAGGAAAAACCTTTGACCATGTCTTGAAATTATGCTCACCATCCTCAACCTCCAAGTAAATGATATCCTCATCAGAATAGCCTTTGGCTTTAAGGCTTTTAATAATATCCAGTGTGTCGTCTATGGCATCAATAATGCCATTATTGTTCCTATCCGCTTCTTCATCTTTTGTTCCGGCCTGAAACCAAAACGAAAGGCCGTCTTTATACTCCCCTTTATCAATCAAGTGATGCATGATGCGGTCACTGTCTCGGTATTCGCCATGCTGAGGAGTCATTCTCCACCAGAATGAACCTGAAAAGACACCTACTTTTCTGAAATGTTCAGGATGATCCCAGGTGATGTTCATGGCGCTAAGTCCGCCCAAAGAAAAGCCTGCAAAGGCCATAAGTTCAGAATTTTGAGCACACCCAACTGTTTTTTGAAGGTGTGGTAGAAGTTCCTTTAACACAAAATTAGTATGCCAATGTGCTTTCTTACCACGATTCATATAATCAGGATGGCCTGCGGTACCGTACTCGTTCATGCGGTCTCCGGCATGAATACCTATTACTACGATATCGGTAAAGGCATTACTTCTATATCGTTCGGTAAGGGTTTCATGCAGGCGCAATTGTTTGGCATCCTGTCCGTCATTTAAAAACAAGGTTGGAAGGGCGATAGCATTTGATTCGGGCAATGCGCTAGGATAGAAAATATCTACGATCACCTTTCGCTTTAAATACTTTGATCGTAAGCAGAGATGGCGATGTGTTGGGTAGTCATTTACGATTTCGTCTGTTTGATATTTTACAAAAGGTTTTATTCGAAATTTCCGCATTTTTCATTCTAAAGCGCGCAAAGCTAGAGAAGTATTTGAAATACTTTGAAAATTTGACTCGTCTAGTGGTTAGACGACTAACCAAATGATAAGCAAGTACTAACGAAATAGCGGTAAGACGATTTTAGCAAGTCGTCAGGCCACTTTTCAATTTGTTCTCAGGTCCTTAATTTTTCATAGATATCTGTAAATAATTTGAAATTTTTATTATTTACAAGATGGTTTCAAACGAATGCATAAAGAAATACAGGTTCAATTCAGAATAATATTTTGAATTGGTAGTATATAAAGCGAACTTTGCAGCCGATTTCGGAAAGCTATTAAATATAAACAAAATTTAGTTTTGAAAGAAGAACATTTCAGATGGTATTCCCAAACTTTAAGCAAGGATATAGATATGCTTGTTTATGGTCATGCGGGATATCCTGTAATTATCTTCCCCACTACAATGGGAAGATATTATGAAAGCAAGGATTTTAAGTTAATCGAATCTGTGAGTTGGTTTCTTGAGCAAGGACTTATTCAAATATATTGTCCTGATAGCATGGACATGCATAGCTGGTATAACAAATCTATTCACCCGGCTGATCGTGTTAAAAATCATAACTGGTACGATCAGTTCATCTTAAATGAAGTTGTACATAACATTCGCACTGAAAAAAGTATCCCCAAAGTATGCGTGGCGGGAGCCAGTTTCGGAGGATACCACGCTGCCAATTTTGCATTCCGACATCCTGAAAGTGTAAGCCACTTGTTCAGCATGAGCGGAGCGTTTGACGTTAAATCTTTCATGGACGGTTACTACGATGATAATGTCTACTTTAATAATCCTGTAGACTATCTTCCCGACAGTAACCACCCTGATCTATGGCAAATGAATATTGTGTTGGGAGCTGGGGAATGGGATATTTGCCTTGAGGCTAATAAAACCCTTTCCGGGATTTTAAATAATAAAGGAATCAAACATTGGTTCGATATCCGTAAATGGGCCGAGCATGATTGGCCCATTTGGAGGGATATGTTTCCTCATTACTTGTCACTTATTAATTAAAAAATACTAACACCAACACAAATGAAAAAAATTGGAATTCTATTCGGTCAGGAAAATACCTTCCCATGGGCATTTGTTGATAGAATAAATGAAAAGAAGATCAAAGGCATTGAGGCGGAGGCCGTGTCCATTGATGTAGTGCAGCAAGCCGATCCTACAGAGTATGCCGTGATCATTGATCGCATCTCTCAGGATGTGCCTTTTTACCGTGCTTACTTGAAAAATGCAGCCATAGGTGGTACTGCAGTTATCAATAACCCGTTTTGGTGGAGCGCTGATGAAAAGTTTTTTAACAATGCATTGGCGGAAAAAATAGGAGTACCCGTACCAAAAACAGTATTGCTTCCCTCTAACCACCGACCTGACGACACCGATGAGAATTCATTCAGGAACCTGAAATTCCCAACGGATTGGGAGCGTATTTTTAACTACATTGGTTTCCCGGCCTACATGAAGCCCTTCTCAGGAGGTGGCTGGAAGAGTGTATACCGTTTGGAAGATGCGGACGACCTTTTTGCAAAACACAAAGAAACAGGTCAGCTTGTCATGATGTTGCAAGAAGAAATCCAGTTTACTGAGTATTTCCGTTGTTATGCCCTTGGCGGAAATAATATCCATATTATGCAATACGAGCCACGGAATCCTTTCCATTTGCGTTATGTACGTGATGCTCAACCTGTAGCTAAGGCATTACTTAAGAAGGTGGAGGATTATTGCATCAAATTGAATCAGGCCTTAGGATATGATTTCAATACGGTTGAGTTTGCCGTTAGAGATGGCATTCCTTATGCCATTGACTTCTGTAATCCCGCTCCGGATGCAGACATTAACTCTGTAGGTCAGGATAACTTCGATTGGATTGTTGAGAATGCGGCTAATTTGGCAATAGAGAAAGCTAAGGAACATAAGGCAGGTCAAATGAACCTTACCTGGGGTACGTTTGTGAGTGATGCGGCTGCACCTAAAACAGTGAAGAAGGCGGCTCCAAAAAAGACGGCTGCGAAGAAACCTGCTGCAAAAGCTAAAACAGCCAAGTAATTATCATAATTGATTGCTAAATTGGAAGATGATATTCGTCTGACCGCCTAAAGTGGTCTGACGAATGTTTCGTTCTCCTGAAACCATTCATTATGAAATTTACCTTAGGCATAGAAGAAGAGTATCAGGTCATTGACCCTGAAACGCGTGAGTTAGCTTCCCATGAACAGAAAATAGTGGATGCAGCTTGTAAAGACTTGGGTGATCAGGTCAAGGCAGAAATGCATCAGGCTGTTGTAGAAGTAGGAACTAACATTTGCAGCGATATCCACGATGCCCGTAAGCAGGTTACTGATCTGAGAAAATGCATCAGTGGAGTAGCCAATGATCTTGGTTTCAAAATTGGCGCTGCCGGAACACATCCGTTCTCCGAGTGGGAAAAGCAGCTACTGACGCCTCATCCGCGTTACAACGAGATCATTCATGAGCTCCAGGACACGGCACGTTCTAACCTCATCTTCGGGCTCCATGTGCATGTAGGTATTGATGATCGCAATATGGCTTTGCACGTGGCAAACTCGATGCGCTACTTTTTACCGCACATCTACGCTTTATCGACAAACTCTCCGTTCTGGGAGGGTAGGAATACGGGTTTTAAGTCGTTCCGGTCTAAAGTTTTTGACAAGTTTCCAAGAACGGGTATTCCCGATATGTTTGATAGCATAGCGGAATACGATAATTATATTAACCTTCTTGTTAAGACCAAGTGTATCGATAACGCCAAGAAAATTTGGTGGGATCTTAGGGTACACCCATTTTACCCAACTATGGAAATCCGCATTTGCGACATTCCGTTGACCATAGATGAAACAGTTGCTATTGCGGCCATAATTCAAGCCTTGGTGGCCAAGGTACATAAACTGCGAATTCAAAACCTAAACTTCATGAGCTATAAGCGAATGGTGTTGAACGAAAATAAGTGGCGCGCCTCTCGTTATGGGTTAGATGGTCAAATGATTGACTTTGGGAAAGAAGTAGAAGTAGATACCAGGCACTTGATCCATGAGCTAATCGATTTTGTGGATGATGTAGTAGACGATTTGGGTTCACGGGAGGAAGTAGAGAAGATCACCAATATCTTGGAAAAAGGCACGGGCGCTGATCGCCAGCTGAAAGTATTTGAGGAAACCGAAAGTTTAGAGAAGGTGGTCGATTTTATAATTGAGGAAACAGTCTCTGGCTGTGATTGATATGGAGCGGAAAGAGGTTAAGCTGGCAATTCTGGATATGAACAATGGTCATCCCAATCAAGGGATGCGTTGTATTCGGGATATTGTCAGCGAGTACGAGGATCAATTATCGTGGAATGAGTTTGATGTGAGGGCCAAAAGCGAAATTCCCGATCTGAGTTACGATATTTTTATTTGTAGCGGAGGTCCGGGAAGCCCATTGGATGGTGATGGTGACTGGGATGTAAAGTTTTACAATTTGTTGGATAGTGCCTGGAATCATAACCTTCAAAACGAGGGCCCTAAAAAGTATTTCTTTTTTATTTGTCACTCTTTTCAAATGGCCTGCAAGCACTTTGAATTAGGAGAGATACTTCCTAGAAAATCTACCTCTTTTGGTGTGTATCCCGTTCATAAGAGTGCAGCCGGCAAGAAAGATCCTATTTTAGAGGGTTTGCCGGATCCTTATTATGCGGTTGATTCCCGTGACTGGCAACTGATCCAGCCGAATCAACGGGTGTTTAAAGAGCATGGGGCTGTTATTCTGAGCAGAGAGAAGATAAGAACCCATATTGAGTTGGAGCGGGCGATTATGGCCATCCGTTTCTCAGAAGAATTTGTGGGGACACAGTTTCATCCTGAGGCGGATCCGGTAGGTATGAAGGAGCACTTTGAAAAAAAAGAAAACAGGGATAAGGTCATCAAAAACTATAGCAAGCGCAAATACACTAATATGATGATCCACCTTGAAGATCCGGATAAGATTGCACTAACTCACAGTATGATTATTCCACATTTCATTGAGACCTCTTTGGAGAAATTGAATACACCAAACCCCGTTCTTTCTTCTTATGATTAAAGACATTCGCACCTGGTATAACAGGAATTGGACACCCGAGAAATACAATGCCTTCTTGGATCATATCGCCGGGGCATATGACTATAGACCTACATTCAGAATAGCAGAGACCCCCGTCTTCATTCCCAATCAATTACGTGATCGATTAATTGAGGCTTGCGATGAGATCAATGAGACGATTTGCCAACCCAATTTTAAGGAGATCACCAAGGATGCTATTAAGCACCCGATGCTACAAGTACCTGGGGAGGACTACCACACAAGGTTTTTGCAAATGGATTTTGGGATTTGTAAGGATGAAAGCGGAGATCCCATTCCACAGCTGATAGAAGTTCAGGGTTTTCCCTCTCTCTATTTTTTTCAAGACCTGTTATCTGAAGCCTATAAGACGCATTTCAATATTCCTAAGAACCTTACCGTACATGTAAATGGTATTCATAGGGAGGAGTACCGGGAAATGCTTAGGGAGATAATCATCGGGGATAGTGATCCTAAAAATGTCGTTTTACTTGAAATAGAGCCTGAAAAGCAGAATACATATATTGATTTCTTAGCGGCAAATAGGTATATAGGCATAAAGGTTTTATGTATCAGCAAAGTGAAAAAGGAGGACAAGAAGCTTTATTACATGGATGATGATGGAGAAAAAGTGGCGATCCATAAGATATACAACCGTGTGATCTTTGATGAGTTGGACCGGCGGCCAGATATAAAAAGTGAGTTTAGCTTTGAGGATGAGGTAGATGTAGAATGGGTTGGCCATCCCAACTGGTTTTTCAGGATCAGTAAGTATACTATGCCCTTGCTCAGAAGTAAGTACGTACCTGATTGCTACTATTTGGATGAGCTCAAGGAATATCCAAATGATCTTGAAGACTATGTACTCAAGCCACTTTACTCTTTTGCCGGTGCTGGAGTTAAGCTGAACGTAACCGCCGATGAGCTCGACCAGATAGGGCAGAAGGAGAATTATATCTTACAGAAAAGAGTGAATTATGTTCCAATCGTTGAAAGCCCTACGGAGCCGGTAAAATGTGAGATTCGAATGCTTATGTTATGGAATCGTGGTGAGACCAAAGCTACCATAGTCAATAATCTTGTACGGTTGAGTAAAGGTGAAATGATCGGGGTTAAGTACAACAAGGATAAGGATTGGGTAGGGGCTAGTGTTGGATTTTTCGAAAGCTAACTGTACTTCTGTTCGACCTTTTCAGATATTTGATTCGCCTTTTTCTGCTTCCAGTATCTTTTCCAGTTGGATTTTATTTGCAACAAGATGATCATTAGCTATTTCCCATAGAATAATGGGGTCAATAATATGATACTCGTGGACTGCAAAATTTCTAAGACCGTACATTTGTTTCCACGGTAATTCAGGGTAATTATCCTTTACATCTTTTGAAACATTTTTAGCGGCTTCTCCAATGATCTCAAAATTTCTGGTTACCGCATCGATTACCATGTCATTCTGGATGAATTCATCTAAGGATTTTACAGTTTCAAGATAGCTTAAGATTTTATTGATGGCTTCAATCATATCTTCAATAAAGCTGAGGTAGTCTCTATCTTTCATATGTATCTGACCTGCTTCAAGATGGACTCTTTCCATCTTTTCTTTATCGACCTTTCAGTAACTAAGTCCACTGTTCTTCCCAATATAGACTCTAAATAATCCTTTAGATCAAAAAACTTCCACCCGACCTTTCTGGAGAAACTCACGAGTATGTCAATATCTGAATCGGCATCAAAGTCGCCTCTAGCAAAAGACCCAAAGTATCCGATTTTTTCTATTCCGTAATCCCTTTGCAGAGTCGGCTTGGCAGAACGAATTATTTCTTCAAGCTTTTGGGGGTTTTCCATAAATCGAATTTAGCCATTAAAAACCCTCCATAAAAATATGATTCAGGATGTTAAGAAGTAGACTTATCTGGAGCAGGTAAACTAGCGTGGAATTCCTCACCAATTCTTTTAGTATAGCCATCTAAAAGTGTCGATACTTTATTACGATCCTCAGACTTTACAATCAAACCAATATGCCATTCTTTATTCATGCGCCAGACCAACTCAGGATCAGTAAAACTAGAGGTATCCGGATGCTGGTAGCGACTCAGCGATACGACTATACCCGCATTTTGGTTCAAATCGTCAGGCGCTTGATAAGGCAATCCTATCGCTTTGGCCTTTTCCAGGTTGGCCCATTCAGCCCAAAGATTAACACCAGACGCCGCTTCGACCATTTCCGCAAGGTTAGCCCCACCTACACGTGAGGAGGTTTCCAGAAAGTAATACTCCCCATCAGAATGACCCTTAATAAATTCGGTATGAGAAGCACTATATTGCATGCCAAAGGAGCTCATCACTGTCTTAACCAGTTTCTTAAGTGCTTTATCATCGGTTGAGCCCTGTTCGATGGTTTGAGACCTGAAAATTCCTCCACCATGGGCTACTTCAAAAGGTGTATCCAGGTACCGGCTTACCCGTACAAATTGCACTTCACCATCAAATGATAAGGCATCTACATGAAAGACATCGCCAGGAGCAAAACGCTCTACCAAATACTCATGACGAGCATCGTCTAAAGAATGGATCAAGTTCCATAGATCTTCTTTGTTGTGGATTTTTTTAATTCCTGTGGCTGAAGCCTCAGATCTTGGTTTGATCAGCCAGGGTGCAGGTACGGTATCTGCGAAATGGTTGATGTCCTCGTCATTAAATATCGAGGTGAATTCGGGAACCGGAATGCCGGATTCCTTGGCTTTCATTCTCATAGCGAGTTTATCACGAAAATACCGGGCTGTTGTTTCTCCCATGCCCGGGGAGCGGAAATACTCTCGCAAAAAAGCGACCTTTTCAACATCGAAATCATCCAAAGCTACAAACCGGTCGAATTGAATAGACCTGAATTTGTAGGCTAGTCCGTTTACAACATGCTCGCGATTCCAGTTGCCGTCTTCATCAATATCCATAAAGAAAAGCTCATCGATATGATCTTTAGGCCATGGCTCATTCTCCAGCTTTTTCAGGGTGAGTAGATAAACATTATTGCCGGCTTCCTTACAAGCCTTTAGGAACGTTTCTCCTTTGAGGTAGGTAGATACGCAGAGAAAGTTTAGAGGTCTATTTGACATGTTTATTTCAGTTTTTCCATGATTTCAATTAATAAACGTGGGCCGTATCCTTTGGCGCTTTTCATTTTAGAGAATTCAGAATCCCCAAATGCTACTCCGGCAATATCCAGGTGCGCCCATTTGACCTGATCATTTACAAAGTATTGCAAAAACTTGGCTGCGGTTATGGCTCCTGCTACAGGTTTGCCGCTGAAGTTCCGAACATCGGCCAAATCGCTTTCAAGATCTTTTTCAAAATCTTCAAATAAGGGTAATCTCCATACCCTTTCATCCACCTGGTAGCCGCTTTCGGAAATCACCTCGGCCAGTTTATCATTATTTGAGAACAAAGCCCCTGCAGAATAACCTAAAGTCATTACAGAACTTCCCGTGAGCGTGGCTAAATCTATGATAAATTCCGGAGCATAGTTTTTCTGCATGTAGGTAAGGGCATCTGCCAAAGCGAGACGTCCTTCGGCATCCGTATCAATGATCTCAATGGTTTTTCCAGAATAGGAATCGATTACATCCCCAGGGCGATAACTATTGGCATCAACTGCATTTTCCGCACACGCCACAAGACCGACTATATGAATGTCTAGCTGCAATCGTGCAGCCAATTCTACAGCACCCAAAACAGCGGCCCCGCCCCCCATGTCACTTTTCATGTAATGCAGATTTTGAGAACCTTTAATGGAAAGACCCCCTGTATCAAAAGTGATTCCTTTACCCACCAGCCCTAGTTTGGGACTGGTTGATTTATTTCCCTTAGGTCTATATTCCGTTTTGATTAGCACGGGGGGATATTTACTCCCCTGCCCTACAGAAAGTAAGGCCTCTAATCCTTCTTTTTTTAGAGCTTCTGCGTCCAGAATATCTGCTTCATACCCGTACTTCTTAGCTGAGGCTTTTGCCCAATTACCCAGGTATTCAGGTATTTTTTCATTCGGAGGGGCATCAACAAGCTTCATTACCTGCATCATGGCTTCTGCCTTAGCGGTACCAGATTCTATCACTGCGCTCAAATCATTATCACTAACTAGGTTGACTATAAAATCAACATTAAAAAAAGCAGGTACTTCTTTTGCTTGCTTAAATCTGCCAATCTGATATGTAGCAAGCTTAAAACCAATAATCAGTTGTTCAACTGTCTGACTTTCCAGGTGGCCACATTCTAAATTGACGCCTTCCTTCCATTCTTTATGGTGATTGTGTGCCAAAGACCTTGCAACCAAATATATTCTCGCTTCGTGTTTCTCTTCACCCAAGCCGATTAAGTAAACCATGCGGTTTTCAGATGAATGATGTAATACCTTAACTTCTTTGAAATCACCTTCAAATGGTACTTCAGATAGAATTCCTGATAATTTCTGAATGGATGAAGTATCAATTTTTCCCTTTGAAAAAGGTAAAATGTCTATTCGAGTTTTACGATTCTGGTTTTGAGTGATTTTCATTAGTTATCATTAAAATACAACCATTTCAAAGCTTTCGGAAATTCATCAGCCCAATAGCGCTCCGCATGCTCTCCATTTTCGTTGATCGAAAGGCGGAAGTTTACGTTTGGATAGGATGGCTTATGTCTAAGTAGTGATGCCTTAAATAATTCAACATTTCTGATGTGGTATTTGCTTTCCTTCGCGCCTGCATATAAATAAAGATAGGCCGGCGATGAAGGTGAATAATTAGCACCGTATTGGTTGATCATTGGTGATATCCATAGACTTGGCGAAAACACCATAAGTCGAGCAAAATAATCAGGTTGCGTAAGGCCGGCATACAAACTGATCAACCCACCTAATGAGCTTCCGCCAATCCCCGTACTTAACCGGTCTGTTTTCACTCTAAAGTTTTTGTCGACATACGGTTTTAACGTGTTGAGCAAAAACTGAACATACAGTTCGCCCTGGCTTTCTCCAAATCGGGTATTTGAAAATGGGAGGTATTCGTTTATGCGTTCCTCTTCACCGTGGTCAATTGCAATCACAATAATATCAGACAAACCCTCGAATGCCAACTTACTCAAAGACTGATCAATCGCCCAATCCCCGAAAGGAGCATGAGGATTAAATAAGTTTTGACCATCTTGCATATACAAAACCGGGTAGGATTGGGTAGTACTTTCGTAGTTGTAAGGCAGTAAGGCTGAAATTCGGCGGTGTTTCCCGAGTTGTGGTATTTCGTAGTCTTCCTCGATTACTTTTATAATAGGTTTAAACTCTTGCATGTGGTTGGTAATCGTGTACGAAGTTAGCTAAAAGCGGATCAGAAATGACCCTTCGATCGCTCTAAAACCTTTCCCTTCGCCTTCCGTTCTTCTAATGGAATTCATACCTAATCACATGTTAAAAACAGTACTTATTACAGGTGGCTCCGGTCTTGTAGGGTCACGGATAAGCGAGCTTTTGTTAAAAAAGGATTATAAAGTCAGATGGATATCAAGAAAGGGTGGTAAAAAGGGGGAAATTGAAGTTTTTAAGTGGGATGTTGAAAGAGGTGAGATTGATGTTTCTTGCTTAGAAGGTACTGACTTTATTATTCACTTGGCCGGGGCTGGAGTAGCCGATAAAAAGTGGACCAAGGAGCGGAAAAAAGAGATTAGGGAAAGTCGGACAAAATCAACACAACTTCTGAAGCAAACACTTGATCAAAATGAGCATAGTGTTAAAGCTTTTATTTCTGCATCTGCCGTGGGGTTTTACGGTTGGAATTCGGGAGGAGTATGGAAAAAGGAAGAAAGCCGGTTCGGGGATGATTTTTTGGCCACTGTAACGAAAGCCTGGGAAGCGGAAGTGGATGAAGTAGCTAAGTTGGGTATTAGAACAGCAAAGTTAAGAATAGGTATTGTTCTGAGTGAAAAAGGGGGTGCATTGAAAGAGCTCTCCAAACCTATAAAAATGGGGGCAGGAGCAGCTCTGGGTTCAGGTGATCAATATATGAGTTGGATACATTTAG
This sequence comes from Bacteroidota bacterium, assembly GCA_039199635.1. Classification (GTDB taxonomy): domain Bacteria; phylum Bacteroidota; class Bacteroidia; order Cytophagales; family Cyclobacteriaceae; genus Fulvivirga. Next base: position 18,548 of record JBCCSU010000051.1, read on the forward strand.
ATGATCTAAGCAATATGTTTATTTATGCGGTTGAAAACGAAGATATTTCCGGGATATACAATGCAGTTGGGCCTAATCCGGTTACGAATAAAGAGTTATCACAGCAGACTGCAAAAGTATTGGGCAAGCCTTTCTTTCTGCCTAATGTGCCTGGCTTTGTGATGAAGCTGATGTTGGGAGAAATGGCTTCCATGGTGTTAGGTGGGAGCAGGGTCTCATGCGAAAAGATTTCGAACACTGGGTTCAAGTTTTTATTTCCAGAGCTTAATCCTGCCCTAGAGGATTTATTGAAATAATTAGTTTAGTTCGTATTGTTAAAAAAAATGATGTCTTTTGAATAAACTATTGGAATCAAAATATAAATTTATATTATCATGAATGATGAATTCTTAAACATTCCCTTGACTAATGAAATGAAAAAATTTCTTCAAAGTCAGTCAGGAGAGGGAACTTTTTATTCTACACCTGGAGAATATGTTACTGATTTAATTCGTCATGATAGAGACAGACTTAGTGCCTCGGATTTAAGGATGTCTATTATTGAAGGTTACCAAGATGCTATTAACGGGAAGAGCATCGAATTTTCAGGTGATCTAAAAGCTGATCTGGCTAAATTTAGAAGGATCAAAAAATAGTGGCTAGGGTAAGGCTTACTCATAGAGCCCTCTTTGACATTGAAGATATTCTTGACTATTCTAAAAAAGAGTGGGGCCTATCTGCAGCTGAAAATTATTTATTTGAAATCGAAAAGTCATTTGATTTAATATCTAAGAATCCAGGTATTCTAAGCACCAATTCTAAAATTTCTACGAGGTTTAAGGTATATCAGGTTAAAAAGCACTGGCTCATATGCGAGGTGATTCGTAATGATGTTTTTATTCTTACCATAAAACACATGTCTATGGATTTGATCAAACGACTTAAGGAACTAGAGCCTTCATTGGAGCTAGAAGTTGAAACCCTTTTTAAAACACTAGAGGCTAGAAATAAAAATTAGACTTAATTATTGAAATAAAAATATGGCTAGTAAACGCACCAAACTAGATAATATACGGACCATGACCGACCTGGACGAGGAGGAACAAAAGATATTAAAGGCTTTTGAGCAACGGGATTGGAATGAAATAAAAACCTACGATTCCTGGGTAATATTTAAAGTCATGTCGGAGTTTGTTGAAGGCTTCGAAAAATTAGGAAAGATAGGCCCATGCGTAAGTATTTTTGGTTCGGCACGTACCAAACCCGATCACGAGTACTATAAAATAGCAGAAGAAATAGCCGCAAAATTAGTGCGGCATGGATATGGAGTAATATCCGGTGGGGGCCCTGGTATTATGGAGGCAGCAAATAAAGGTGCGCATTCTCAAGGCGGAAAGTCTGTGGGGTTGAATATCATCCTTCCATTTGAGCAGCAAGGGAATGGATACATTGATCCGGATAAGTTGATTACGTTCGATTACTTTTTTGTGAGAAAAGTAATGTTTGTGAAGTACTCACAAGGATTTATCGTGATGCCCGGTGGGTTTGGCACTCTTGACGAGCTTTTTGAAGCACTCACCCTAATTCAAACCAAGAAGATAGGTCGTTTCCCAATTGTACTGGTAGGAAAGGAGTTTTGGGGTGGTCTAATGGACTGGATCAAAGCCACGCTTTTAACACGAGAAGGAAATATCGCAGAAGAAGATTTGAGTTTATTCAAAATAGTAGAAACCGCAACGGAAGCTGTGGCAGTTATTGATGAATTCTACTCGAAATACTTACTTTCACCTAATTTCTAGTATTCACCAACAAGCATAAGTATTAAGCGAACTTTTCAGATTGTTTAGTCCTTAAGCTATTAGGCATTTTTTAATCTGATCATATGAAGTACTTACCACATTTCTTATCTCTAATTTCGCTGGTTGCAGTTTTAGGATACATTCAATACGACTCTCAAAAGGACGAGGTAGTTCAACCGCAGGCCTCTGAAGAGCGACAGCCTGCTTTTTTAAAACTGGATAACCCTCCTGGTGGCGAGTATGCTAGTTACTTGAATGCGGTTTCATTAGAGCTTCCTGAAGAACTGTATTTTGCTGGTGAGCGCGTGCCTTTGGAAATACCTGATGTACGCGAAAGGCTGGATAGAGAATTGCACATAAATACATACTGGCACAGCAGTACCATTTTTCTTATAAAAAGAGCCAATAAATGGCTTCCTCAGATCGAAAAAATACTAAAAGAGAATGGAATTCCTGATGACTTCAAATATCTGACGGCCATAGAAGGTGGGTTTATGAATGATGTTTCTCCAAAAAACGCGGTTGGATTTTGGCAGATCTTGAAAACATCCGGTCGTGAAAATGGATTAGAGATTACCAAGTCAGTAGATGAAAGATACGATCCGCTGAAGTCAACAATGGCTGCTTGTAGCTATTTAAACAAGGCCTACAAGAAATTTGGCAACTGGACGAATGTGGCCGCCTCATACAATAGAGGCATGAGCGGGTTGCAGCGTGCTTTGAACAACCAAAAGGTGGCTTCTTATTATGATCTAATGCTGAATGAAGAAACCTCCCGGTATGTTTTTCGGATATTGGCGATCAAACAGATTATTGAAAATCCGGATCAGTACGGATTTGACATTGATAAGGAACATCTTTACGAACCAGAGGAATTACGCTATGTAGAAGTAAATAAAGACATAAAAGACCTCGTAGTTTTTGCCAAAGAGCAAGGCATAAATTACAAACTCTTAAAGATACATAATCCGTGGCTACGTGACGATCAGTTAGACGTTAAAAGAAACAAAACCTATCGAATAGCTAT
>JBCCSU010000052.1:0-21188 GCA_039199635.1 Bacteroidota bacterium
AAAAAAATAATCCACTCTATACCATTGTTGGCTTACAATGGCATAGATGTGGATTATACATTTGAATAAGTGCACAAGCTCTGTAACCTTACGAGATAACTTAGATATGAGAAAATTGTGCTGTCTGAAATTAATACTGATCGTTTATCAATATGAAAGTAAAGATAGATTGGTAAAACGGCTTAGTCAATCACGAGGAGTAGTGAATTTGGTCACTAGTTCTAGGGATTTTCATGACGCATCGAATTATATTTTCCACTCAAGTGTTAATTTTTGCAGGAGGTTTTATGTAATTGAATCATGAGTACTATTGAAATTTTTGAAAATGAGCGTGCCTTTGGTTACGATGATTTTGTTCATACCTGGATTCCCAACTACAAGTTTTTTATTGACAACTTACCTGCACTCCTAAGCGACCAACAAAGTGACCCGCTGTTAGTAGTGGGCTGTGGTACTGGAAATGAGATGTACGCTTTTAAAAAATACGATCAGAATTGGCAATTAACCGGGGTCGATCCATCTCCCGATATGATCAGCCAGGCGCAGAATAAGCTTCGAGATCGCCAAGCAGTACAACTGGTAGAAGGTGAGGTAAAAGATCTGCCTGCTACAGATCGGTTTGGAGCAGCCACATTACTTCTGGTATTACATTTCCTAAAAGATAATGGCACAAAACTGCAATTATTACGGGACATTGCTGAACGTATGGAGTCAGGTTCACCATTAGTATTATTTGATATTTTTGGAGGAAATGAGCTATTAAAACATAACCTTAACCTTCTCCAACACTTCATCAAAAACGTGAGTGAAGAGGATAAACAGGAGCGTCTCAAACGAATTGAAAGCCATCTTCATCCCTTAAGCGAAGATCGGCTGTCAGCATTGCTACAAAAAGCTGGGTTTCAAGTGCCGAAAAGATTTTATCAAACCACTATCTACGGAGGGTGGATAGCTTACAGACAGTGATTAAGCCTCCACCATTTCTTCGATTTCCTGCTCTACCTGAGCGAGCCAAGCTTCCACACGCGGCTCATTCATATCATACTGATTTTCAAAATCTAAGGCTAACCCGTAAAAGTAATCATCGTTATAAAGCCCTTTGGACTCGTCAAAATCATACCCCTCAGAAGACCACATACCTATAATATGACCTCCATTGGCCAGGATTACTTCTCCCAAAATACCCAAACCATCAACGAAATATTCGGCATAACCGGTCTGATCACCGAGACCAAACATAGCGACTACCTTACCTGAAAAGTCGATGGTTTTAAATTCTTCATAGAAATCTTCAAAATCACTCTGCAAGTCACCGTCATACCACGTAGATAACCCGATAATGATTATATCAAACCGATCGTAATCGGCCGTAGACATGTTACACGCCTCGATCATTTCTATTTCTGAAATTTTCCAAAGGTCTTTTAATTGATGAGCAATGCCCTCTGTATTACCCGTATCTGAACCAAAAAAAAGCCCTACCTTGTTCTCAATGTAAAATGACATGTCTTTTCTTTTTTTGCAAAGTTGTTTGTCATTACGCTTTATGTCAATAGTTAGAACTAGTGATTTTTACTTTTGTTTTCGCATTCTATGACTTTTTATTGAATCGATTTGGCGCGCTGGCATCTGAAATACTTTGTTCATTTTTCAAAATTAACCGTACTTCTAATGCTCTGACAAGATCTTAGAAATGCGGTTAAACCTATCAAATGGTACAGATTGATATTTAACACGATAAGCCTTTTCTAAGTCCGTGAAGGTGGATACGGCAATAGCTAAAGAATCCTGATGATCTACATTGCCGAAAAAAAGTTGTAAATAGCTGCTGTCCGCCTCTCCTACCCACCTGCGCTCACCAGCATGATAACTCAATTTTGAGAAAGACCTGCCGTTTAAGATAACCAGAGTATCATGTAGAACTAACAAGTTATTGGCATGCGAGAAATTACCCTTTATCGCCAGTATATCTTCTGCATCATCAGGGTCCTTCGAGTAAATATTCCAACCATGGTCTTCCGTGGCGTGGTCTACAGGTTTTTCAAAAGAAATCGCCTCTTCCAGCCCGTTCTTTTTGCATTTGTGTTTATAGATATCTACCGTGCTCCCCGTAAAGTTTTTAAAGAAAAGGACATAGACTACTCCATTCCCATCTTGCCCTATCCATTTATTGTTATCTTGATCGTAGGATAACTTTTTCATGGTGTATTGGGTAGAATAGACGTTCCCTTCCATCACATAGCCTATACTATCTTCATAAAATGAATGTCTAGATCGCTGGGTTCCTCCCATGAGCTGAAAATTCCAGTAATAGCTGCCAGCTAACCGGAAGGAATCATTGACCAGTAACCCGGCCAGTTTCCGGGTCTGTTCATCGGTATTTTTGTGGGTACAGGATAAGTGAAAGATAAACAGCAGGATAAAATAAGGCCATATTTTTAACCGACAGAAAGGGAAAAGTTTAAACACAATGACCTCTCATCTAAAGTAAATCAGTTTTCTACTCTACAATGAACTTTCCCTGCATTAAACCCCAGTGGCCGGGGAAAGAGCAAAGAAAGTCATAGGTTCCACTCGCGGGCGCATCAAATGTAACGGTAGTTGATTGTCCACCACCAATTAAGGCTGTATGTGCTATTACATCGTCACCTTCAGGAATGTATTCATTATCTTTCGCCTTAATGGCTCTTTGCGCAAAAGAAGATAAGTCTACTCCCGATTTCAGAATAACCAAATTATGTCCCATAGCTTCTTTAGCCAATTTTCCGGTATGATGCAGCGTAAGCTCAACTTTACTACCTCCCACTACCCGAAGTTCTTTGGTGTCAAATTGCATGAGATCATTACTATTGACCACCAGTTTGGTTATACCATTTTCCGAGGGTTTAACTGCCGTTGATTCAGAGGAACTTGACTTTTCCTGGTTCCCACCGCAACTTATCACTAAAAATATCAAGACATATCTAAGTGGAATAATATTGCGTTTAACTGATTGTTTCATCATAGTTTAATTTATACATACAAAGATAGATGGGAACAGCCGTAATTCAGTCGATAAGTTTATAAACAACAAGCGTGAAATCAGTTACTGTCATACCTGACCAGCATCTTTTGTGAAAGATATCCTTTGCCCCCGTCATAAACCTGAGTCCAGCCATTCTTTTTGAGGTATTTAACTAAGTAATGATTCAATAAACCGTGGGATACAAGCAGCGCTTTTCCATTTTTTCGAGCATCTTCTTCCAAAAATTTAACACCCAAACGAGCCCTGGCCTTGGCCTTCGAAAAACTCTCAATATCTTTTTTATTTAACCCCATGAACCATAATACACGAGAACCTGTAAGCCAAAATTTAAGGCCCAGCTTCATATTTGGAAATCTGAATATTTTCCTCTCAAATTCTCGAAATAGCGAATCGGGGCGTTGCAGGTCTTCTCGGTCAAAGACCAGCTTTGCCGTGGAAATGGACCTTGGAATAGAACTTGTATGTATTACTTTTAACTCATCGGAATTAATTTCTACGGGAACAAAACCCGGTGCATAAATGCCCACCGAGTCATAATCCAGAATGTATTGCATCGCTTCTTTTCGTTTTCTACGACCTTTCTTGTTCAAGGCAGGTTCACCATGGCGTAGTAATATGATTTGAGATAGTTTAGAATAATCTTCTACCAGGTTCATTTCTTCGGAAATAAAACGAATGGTCTGTAAATCCTTTTTATGAAGTTTCTGAATAGAGTCGTAGTGATGTTTAACCGCTTTTAATTGGGCGTTACATTGATGGTACTGCACGAGAAAAATAAGGACGAAAAAAAATAAGTAGTTCTTCACGTAAGCTGTTTCTATTTGCCCTGTTAGATCGATGAATATACAGCATTTCCCAGAATTGTTTTCAACTCGGGCTTTTACTTTAAACGCCTGGGATTCATATCGGTTTTTGAGGTAGTTAGGCCTTCAGAAGTATCAGTATAAACGTCAATACAGAATTGATCAGGGGGTAAAGCTTAAAGGCTGTAAACAATCTTATGCGCCTCGAATAATGTTTGTGCTTCATTCAGCGCTTGCAGCACAGGCTGCACGTCTTCTTTTGCAAGACAAATGCCCATAGTTTCGTTTTTTCCACGTATCACCGCGGTAGGACGATGGAGAAAATCATATTGAAAATCAGCCTCTTTTAACGATTCAATAATTCTTTGTAGCCCTTTAAGTTTCGCATGACCAAAAGAGGCACAGCAGTTATTATAAACAAATGAAAACTTCTGGCAACATGTACAGTAAGTAATCTGGCAGTTTTTAGTTTCACTTAAAAGGAGGTAATTATCTTTCTTACACCTACTCATGCCTGCCTCCAATTTGACTTCATGAACGGATTCATCATTTTCTTCTTCATAGAAGAAAACACCCTTGGAGCGGTATAAAAAACTTTACCGTTAACCGAGTGGCCTGCATACAGGAAAGTAGCGAATGCACCTAGGGGTGCAGAAAAAAAACGATGATAAATTATCATATACGTTCTACTGAAATATAGTATAACCTGTATTCATTTCTATTTCACTTTTAATATTTTCACTCATCTATCAAAGTAGTGCCTGGCCTGCCATTATACCAAATAACAAACCTTTTAACTTATGAAGAAAAACTCGGCAGGCACAGGACTTAAATTCTTACTATTTATATAAACTATTTAAAATCAGCGTTTTGGAGAATCTCTTTCTCTAATTCCAAAGCCATTGGAATAAGGACATCCTCCTCAAGCTGGGCATGGACCATTAGATCTCTTTCAAAGCTTTTTAATTTAGAGATCAACACGTTTAAGGCCAGCTGATCGGCAAAATGGTCTCTCTTATTTTCCAGCAGCGTAATCAATGCACGTAACTTCTCTTCAGGATTATCGGTATGATTAATCAAATGCTGAATGAGCGTGATCTTTTGTTCAAAACTAAAATGTAAACAACCGCTCTGACTTGCGTCAATAAGCGATTGGATATAAGGAAATAGCTCAGCCTCTTCCTCTTCTATATGATGCTTTAGTTCACCTACATAATTCCCATACACTTGGGCCAGCATTGGTTTCCAATATTTTTTATAATCTAAACGATAGGTAAGTAGCTCTATACCCATGGAAATTTCATCCAGGCACTTATCTAGATAATAGACATGTGTGTTTTGAAGGTATTTTAGAATAGTAGACAGCGGAAATCTTTTGAATTCATTGGGATCAAACTTCTCCGTATTAAGAAAAAGGAGTGTAAGATCATCGCATAATTCTTGAGGGCACTCCGGTGAAACATCGGTGATACCCGCGTATCTAACTTGGATTTGCTCTTTTATCTGGTGTATTTGATGAAACATAATTAATGATGAGATAGAATCTCTTTTGCATTCAGCAGGGTAATAGATTGGTTAAGGTGGACACGTATATTTTCAAATTCCTCTCGATTGAAACTAAATTGTATGTCGCAATGAACTGAGTTAACGATTATCCGTCTTTCGCCTATCGGAAATAAAACGGCTGAAGTTTCAAACTGCAATTCAGAAAAAGAATATACAAAGGCTTTAAAATCTTCTTTATCAAAACCTATGAGTACATTCTTATAAGAGAAACCTACACGCTGGCAACCCCTGCAAATGGATACATTTAAATCAGTAACATCGACCAAAACTTCAGGTGTACAAGGCATAACGTAGCATTAGGAACTTCTTAACTTCAAGCGGTGACCAACATGAAATCTAAATCGTATTGGTCAGCAATTATTTAGATTTATTCTAAACTATGTAAAGGTAAGGGTGGCTTAGCCCGGCATCAATCGCTAGAAATAGTGAAATTGGAATCACTAGAAGTAGTGATTCGTTAGTAATGACCATACCTAAGGGATTTCAACCCTCGTTAACGTCCATTCAGTCCAGGCGCATGCGTAGTTTGGTATATCGGTCTGTAAGTTGTTTTAAAGATTGATCCATTTCACTTGCCACAAATTTCAAGTGACGGGCATATTCTTTCAGAGCCTCTTCAGTGAGCTCTTCCATTTCAATGTTACCGGTTAAACCGAGCATGGAAGCTACGGGTTTTCTGGCCACATGAGCGATATCAAAAAGTATCTCTTCAAGTACGTGAGTATACTCTTTTGCCTTAGTGATATCTTGAATAGTACCATACCAGGTTACCGAACCATCCGCATTTTTCTCCGGTCTTGCCTTAGCCCAGTGCCAAAATATATGACCGGCCTTTGTTTTTATGCGGTACTCTACATCCAGCGGTTTCTGCTTTTCATAAGCATTTTTTATTTTTTGCTTGAAGAGTGCTCTATCCTGACAGTAAACCAAGTCAAATTTTAATGTAGGGTTCACTTTTAGTCTCTCCACGTCCATGTCAGGGCTGATACTAGAAATACCTTTACTTATAAATGAAAAATGAAATTTACCCTTTGCGCTTTGTTCTAACTGAAAAAGCCCTCCCGGTGACTCATTGGTCAGCTTACGTAGCTGAGCAGCACTCAATTCTAAACGGGAGCTTTGATCCATAAGCACTCTACGCAGATCCAGGTGATTCATCACCTTCCGGGCCAAAAGCTTTAATGCCTTTTTTTGGTGATCCTCGAGTTGCCGGGCTTTGTTATCAATCACACAGAGCGTACCTAATACATTTCCAGCATCTGTTTTTAAAGGGGCTCCGGCATAAAACCGTATATACGGAGCGCCTGTCACTAAAGGGTTGCTTTGGAAGCGCTCATCATTCAGTGGATCGTCCACCACTAAAACATCATCCGGCCTGTTTAATGTATGCCTGCAAAAAGCATCTTCACGAGGTGTTTGATTCACCTCTATTCCAATTTTTGATTTGAACCACTGCCGCTTTTCGTCCACAAAGGATACCAGCGCTATGGGCGTATCACAAATGGCAGAAGCTATTTCAGCTAACTCGTCTAATTCCTTTTCAGGAGGGGTATCTAAAACTTTGTAAGATTTTAATTCTTGTAGACGTTCCTCTTCCCTCAACGTAAGCTCCCTCATGATGCAGTATTAACCAACTATGACCTTAAAAGTTAAAATTAAGGCATATGAGTATACTAAACCAACCCTATTTCATGTGCATAGGCCACCAGCTGTGTAGGGGAACTGAGTTTTAATTTTTTAAGAATGTTCTTGCGGTGAGAATTAACCGTATGAATGCTAATATGCAAGCTTTCAGAGATCCTTGCTGTGCTGTACCCGGTAGCTATCAACTTTAATATCTCAACTTCCCTTGCCGACAAGTTAGTAGGTATACAATCATCAGGGTCATTGCCCTCAACGTGCGTTAATAACTCTAGTACCTTGTTGCAATAAAATCGATTCCCCTGGGCGATCATTTCTACAGCCGATAGGATTTCATCAGGAGTACAGTCTTTAGTGAGATATCCTGGCGCTCCTTTATTGATCAATTCCTTTATTCGTGGCTTATTTTGGTCGGCCGAAATGATGAGCAGCCTATCTGTGTATTTCTCCAGTAAATTCTCCTTCAGCTCTTCTTTTACCTGAGTAGTGTAAGGCTCCAGATAATCAGTGATGATCACATCATAGCTGGAGTAATCCTCGTCTAGATTGACATCTTCCTTCATTTCTATATTCAAATCATCAAGGTTATCCAATAAATGAAATAACCCGTTTCTGGTCAGATACTGCGGATCAACGATGAGTACAGATGTTTTTTTCAATCTATTTATTTAGACTTAATCTAAACAAAGATATTGGTTAATCATCTAATTTCCATAAAAGGAATGCATAGCTGATCTAAAGCGGCTTAACGCTATTTCGGGATATTATTTTTTCGCGTTTTCTATCGTAGATACGATTTAGCTCGCTGGTAAACTCATTCAGTTCATGGGACATCGTTTTTATATATCCTACATACTCGCTCAGCTCGGAAGTTTTAATGCCGTTCTCGTTGTCAAGCAGTTGCGCTAAACCCAGTAAGCTGGTAACGGGCCTTCTTAGTACATGAGAAATATCGAAAGCCACTTGTTCCATAGCCTTCTCATATTCTTTTTTATCGGTAATATCCTGGAAGCTTCCATACCACACTACATCTCCGTTTTCGAGCCTTTCCGGTTCGGCCTTAATAAGGTGCCACTTGTATCCTTCATTCTCTTTAACTCGATATTCATGATTAAGCAACGTGAGATTTTTAAATGAACCTTCCAGGCTTTGCTGAAGTGGCAATACATCATCAGGATGCATGAGTGTGAAACCAATCTCCGGAGATCTTTTCCACTCCTCCATGTCAAGCGAGGGGTGAAGAGCTTTCATACCGCTACTTATAAATTCGAAAGTCATTTTACCTGCGATAGTCATCTTCAGCTGAAAAATACCACCGGGTACATTATCCGTTAACTTTTTGAGTTTTGCAGCACTTGTTTCAATCGCATTACTCTGTTTGATCAAAAGCTTTCGGGTATTCAAATAATCCATAGCTTTCTTAGCTAAAAGGCGTAGAATACTTTTTTGGTTAGCTGTAATAACCCTGGGTTTTCTGTCAATTACGCAAAGCGTACCTAGCGTATTTCCGCCAGGCGTTACCAGTGGAGCGCCCGCATAAAAGCGGATATTAGGATCAGAGGTTACGAGTATATTATCTTTAAAACGAGCATCTAAATGTGAATCGTTGACAATTAAAAGTTCTTCGGGGCTATGCAGTGCATGCTGGCAAAAAGAATCCTTTCTAGCCGTTTGGTTTACGTTAAGGCCTTTGTTTGCCTTAAACCATTGCCGATCCTGATCAACAATAGTGATCAAGGATATGGGTACATCACAAACGAGTGATGCAATCTCAGCGAGCTCATCCAGTTCTTTTTCAGGAGGAGTATCTAGGATCTGGTAGTCACTAATATCCGCTAATCTCGATCTTTCATCTGTCATTTAAGAGTATTTTGAAAATGCCCTGATCAAGCCTCAGACCATTTTGGTTTTACCTGATAACTTAATTATATCCCACTTTAAATGCAAAGCTTTCCGGTAATTGCTTTATTGCTGCCGACTGTCAAATTGCTACACAACCTACGCCCAGGCCGTAGCCTGCTTTCCGACTGAAAACTTCTCACTTTTCCATCCATAATCTCGGAAGAAGTGTCTTAATGTTGATGTAAGCAAATGTTTCACGTACTAAATTCTTTCTTTTGACTGCTAGACTTCTCTTAATCGTATTTTTAGTTTTTGGTCAGGCTACTGCCGCCCAAACAGATGATCAGATAATAGATCGCTTTGAAAAAAAGCTTTGGGAAAAAGATGATTGCCAACTAGACTATTACACGTATACCCCGGTGCAAGATAAGCCAGAGGTAGGATACCCCTTGATTTTAGCATTGCACGGCACCGGGGAGATGATTGACCTATCAGAGGAAACTTCGCATTTGGTGCGCAGAGAGTTGATCAAAGGCTGGATCACCGATGAAGTGCAAGAAAAATATCACCCGTACATACTGGCACCACAAACTATACTTGATAAATCGTGGATGGAAAGTCAGGTCTACACCGCTATTGATGAGATTATCAAAAGTCTTATCGAAGAAAAAATAATCGATAAAAATAGGATCTATCTCATCGGTCATTCCATTGGTGGCATTGATGCCTGGTTTTATCCTACTTGGCTTACAAACAAGCCCGCTGCCATAGCTCCTATGTCCGCAGGATGGGAATCGGGTCCTGAAAATGAAGCTATAAAGGAAGCTTCAAAAAATGAATTTAAAGATTTGGCCATTTGGAATTTCTATCATTTCAGTGACCCGGAAGGATCAGTGGGAGCCGCCAGGGGAATAATAGATACGATGAAACGCCAAGGCCTCTCCTTTGTGACCAATCATGAACCCAAATCATCCAATCTTTTTGATCAATATATCTATACGGAGTATAATCAAGAGACCTTGCCATGCGTTGGCGTAGAATGCCATCGGGTCTGTGACGTGGCTATCAAGGATCCTATTTTTATTGAATGGTTGTTTAAGCAAGATCGCTCAAAAGATTCCGAGCCTAAGCCAGATCCTATTAAAATCACTTCTTTGGATACCATGAGCCAGCCTTACATCGTCAAATGGCAAGCATTAGAACCTGAAGACTCTGTGACGCTATCTTTTCTGCCCAATGGCGAAGAGTCAAAAGTCTTTATTGATAAAGTACAAGCTAAAAAATCAAGCTATACCTTTGATCAACCTTTAGCCGTAGGTAACACCAAAGGAAAGCTCCTTTTACAAATTGAATCTTCTGAACAGGGTGTGTATGGCACTGACACTTCGGCCACTCTTACACTGAAAGTACCGCGGATAACTAATACGGTAGAGAAAAATAAGAGCTCTTCTCTTACTTTTTACCCTAACCCTGCCCAGCATACGCTTTATCTTAAATCAAATAACGGCAGCAAATCCATAAGTGGAGTATTTAAAATTACAGACCGCACCGGAAAGCAGGTAAAGAGTGGTGGGCTAACGGACAACAAGATAGACCTGAGGGGATTGACCGCTGGCGTTTACATTTTGCATTTCATAACGTTAGGCGAGCGTAGTCCTAAACGTATCCTATTTATGAAGGTGTAGCTCTGTGTTTTCTATGAAGATCTATCCGATGTCTGAATCCATCAGATAGTCCTTAAAAGAAGAGAATCTATTTCCTAAATTTTTCATAGGCTTTACCTCTGCCAATAAAATGTACGTATTGAATAAAATTGAACTCCAGATGATCAAACATCACTTTATCCCCCTCTATCTCCAGATGAAGGTCTGGTATCCATCGCAAATTTGTTCTTAACAAACTGCTTCCTGTTTTAGTGACACGAATATCCCATCCGGCTATTAAACCGAGGGCTGGTTTCGTGTTATTAAATTCCTGACCATTAACATCTACACTTAAATATTCTACTGAAGCAGTTAACCCAACAAAAGGCACAAAACCTAGCCAGTTAAACATGCTCTTAAACGCTTCTAGCATCACCGAATGTCTCCTTACTTTAATTTCGGTATCAAAACCTGTCAGCCGATCACCGAAGGTACGATAGGATAAACCTACGTTCATATCCGGCTTGGTAAAATGCCGGCCAAACGTAAAATCCGGCATAAATCCGCCGATACGGTCATTGTATAAAAAGCCAAAGTTATTCTTGAAGTAAGATGACTTGGACATTTGCAGACCTGCCGAAGGACCAAGGCCCCAATACCATGCATTTAACTTATTTTCCTTTTCCAAAAAAGCATGATATCTATTGAGTTTGCGCACTACTCTCGCTTTACGCATGCTTTTGTCCGTATCCCAATATTTATAAACCCGAAGATTGAAAGACAATGGATCAATGTTTACGGGAGCGCTCAAAGTAGGCGAAACAGCATAGTTGAATTGATCGATGGTATTGTAGTAGGCTGATGCACTGATGTGATATTGCCCAGTGGTGTAAGTGATTCCCGCCTCAACAGGAGCAACTATTTGCCTAAAAGAAGGAGCGCCTTCACTGAAATCATCTGCGTCACGTAGGTGCTGATAACTAAACGTATTAAAGCTGATGCCTAAAAAAGGGCTAAGTCTACCTCTTTTTAGTTTTAATGGATAAACACGTGCTCCCGTCTCTATTCCCTGGCTAAATTTTAAAGTCTCAAAACCACTTGGCGTATTTCTGATGGCTGCAAAATTGAGCGGAAAGGTCACATAGAAATCAGCATGCCCCCAAAAATGAATCCCACCTATGGTTAATCTTGGTGTGAGCGCTCCGTCAAAAGAAACTTGCGCAATATTACCTCCTTGGATATAACTTGCAGAGCCTCCGGGTTCCCTAAACAATTCAACACCTAACGTAAGCCAGGCAAAACGTGTACTACGGTCTATATAATCAAAAGTATAGGTGCTATCAGTTTGAGCATCGGCATTCCAAAAACAACAGCACAGAAACAATAGATATAAGCTTCTTTTCATCTTCTTTGGATTTTAAATTATGGCTATTCAATGATCCAAATAAGGTACTTGAGCAGCGCTGCTCCGAAAAAAAGTGACTGATCTGTAGTAAATGTTTACTGAATTGTAGCTATTCACTGCTAAGTGTTGATTATAATTATCTTTTTCTATTCCATATTTGTAAGGTGAATATTCTTAAGCGGATCTTTAGTTTTTTCCTGGCACTCCACATGCTGGTGAGCACCTTAATGGTTCCGCTGATCTACGTAGATTTTGAATTGCGCAAGGAGTATATCGCAAAGGTGCTTTGTATTGAAAAAGATCGGCCCATGACGGTATGCGGTGGCCGATGTTATCTAACCGCTCAATTGGAAAAGGCAGCATCTCAAGATCAAGATGCTAAAGTGCCTACTCGTCACGTTGAAGTTTCTTTCTTTAAACACGAAGTAATCGGGTTCGACTTCCTGAAGAGACCATTTCCTGTCAAAACCTCTTTTCCGGAATGGAACCACAAGGGCCACTTCGCCAACTACACATCAGGAGTTTTCAGACCTCCACAGTCTTAATAGTTCATTTTCATCAACGATCAATTCTTGATCGATCCTAACACAAATTACTAAATCAAATGGTATCGAAATAGATACCATCCACACATACTCTCTGCTTGGCGCTGGATACGCTAAGCAGTAAAGTATGCCTTATGAACTATTAAAATGAAAACAATAAAAAAACTATTTGTGGCTGTTTTAGTCACGCTACTACCGGTTTCCTTATATGCACAGCAAAATATAACGGGCGTAATTACGGATAAACATACCGGTGAGCCTTTAATAGGCGCTGAAATTTTGGTTCTGAATACTACACTAGGCACTGTTACCAACTCACTGGGTAAGTTTTCTCTTGAGCTACCACCTAACACCACATTTATAGAAGTTCACTACATCGGTTATGAAACGATCCGCGTTTCTGAATTCTCTGGAGAAATTAAGGTAGCTCTTAAGGAGTCGATAAATTCTTTGGAGCAGGTGATTGTATCTGCTAACCGGGAAAGAGAGCTCCGGTCAGAGGTGCCTGCCGCTATCTCTACGCTGTCACCTCAGGTGATTGAAGAGGCCTCGGCAAATACGCTGGATCAGGTACTCAACAAAATTCCGGGCGTTTTTGTGGCAGATCTTGCTAATGAGCAGCATATGACCAGTATCCGGCAACCTATTTCCACGAAGGGCCTTTTCTTATTTCTGGAAGACGGCCTACCTACTCGGCCAACCGGGGTTTTTAATCATAATGCGATGAACGAACTTAACCAGGGCGCAATTAGGAGCATAGAAGTTATCCGCGGACCGGCTTCCTCCACGTATGGTGCCGAGGCGATAGGCGGTGTGATCAATGTGATTACACAATCTCCTTCTTTAACGCCAACCGGTAGAATCATGCTTAGAAACAACAGTAATGGTCTTCACCGGGCGGATTTCAGAGCGAGTAATACTTTTGGAAAGACAGGAGTTTTTGTGGGGGGTTATTACGCGAGAAGACGAAATGGGTTCTTTGAGCATAGCGACATGGATAAGTATGCTGCTACATTTAAAGTAACACATGCTCTTTCATCTCAAACGGATATTAATTTTTCGCTGACCTATGCTGATCTGGAAACCGATATGACCGGCAGCCTAGACAGCGCATCCTTTTTTAGCGGAGATGTGACCAGCGTTCAGACGTTCACCGAGCGTACAGTTAAGGCCTTAAGAATTCAATCTACCGTTAACCACGATTGGAGTGATCAATCCAGTACAACAGCCAGAGTATTTTACCGTGATAACGCCATTGGTCAAATTCCATCGTACCGAATAAGAACGGATCGATCCAACGGCACCGTTTCAGGCACCGTTAACGAACGTGCCTTTCAAAGTGTAGGAGGTATTATGCAACATTCACAGGATCTGCCTGCTATCAATGCCAAATTAATTGGCGGTGTTTCCCTTGACTACAGCCCTACAGAATTCTTCGAAGACTACATTCTAGTAAATCAAAATGACGAAGGTATTAATACGGGCTTTACTGAATTGGACTCCGCATTAACCAAAAATGAGATTGATCTCACCAACCTTGGTACTTATGCTACCTTTCAGATCAATCCCATAAAAAGATTGCGTCTTTCCGCCTCCTTGCGCTATGATCGGTTTGAATACAACCATCGTAATTTTTTAACCCCATCATCATTTTCCGGTTCGCCGAATGCCAGCAGTACCTTTGACGCCATCACCCCCAAGCTGGGCTTTACCTATGATTTGAATAACAATCGTGGTATCTACGCGAACTTCGCCCAGGGGTTTGTACCTCCGCAAGTAGGTGAGCTTTACCGTGGCGTGCAGGTACCTACCTTAGATGCTTCCGTTTATAATAACTATGAAGTAGGAGGCTGGTATTCGTTTCGCCTGTCGGACCGTCTCCAAGGCTATGGGAACATCGCCTTTTACCAGGTAAATGCCACTAATCAGATCATATCGGTACAGCTGGATGACGGCACAAGGGAGAATAGAAATGCAGGAGAGACGGAATCCCGGGGAGTTGAGTATATGCTCAGCTTAAATTATTCTAAGCAGCTTCAATTTAGATGGAGCGGATCATTTGCCAGACATGAATTTATAGAATTCGTTGAAAATGGAAATGAATACAATGGCAATGAAATGCCCCAGGGCGCAAATGTTCAGTATAACTGGGAGATTACCTACCGACCGTCCTTCTTGGGTGGATTTCGTTTAGCGCTTGAAAATCAGTTTTTAGGACCTTACTGGATGAATAGTGATAACACTGAGGAGTATGAAGGATTTAGTCTTTTTAATCTTCGGACTGGCTACCGGATCAAAGGCTTCGATGTTTCATTTGCGGTATTGAATCTCTCTGATGAGCTCTGGTCACCAAGGGCCAATACCTCGCGCTTTGGAACTACCTATACACTTGGGATTCCAAGAACGTACCAGGTAGGATTGGCCTATAATTTCGGTTCGCTTTAGTAAACCTAAAGGCCATTTTAAATGGCCTTATAATCGCATTTCTTATGAAAAAATCATCCTATCACTGGGTTTGGAAATGGCACTTCATCGGGGGGCTTATTTCTTTTCCGATACTATTTATTTTGGCCATTACCGGTATTATTTATCTGTTTAAAGATCAATATGAAGAACCTCGGCAGGTGTCTATTAAAAAGGTACAGGTTAATGGAGATCGGTTATCCTATCAAGAACAATGGCAAATCGCTAAAGCGCACTGGAATAAAAAGATCAACAGTATGGTTATCCCCAAAGAGAAAGACCTGGCCACTGAATTTATTTCGGGTAGATTCTCCGGAAAATCAAGCCTCTACGTTCACCCTTATTCCGGTGAAGTAACAGGCAGTGTAGTAGTGCGGGGTACGGACATGTTCAAAGTCCGCAAACTTCATGGTGAGCTACTGGCAGGAAGTGTAGGCACTAAGATCGTTGAACTGGTCGGCAGTTGGCTAATCGTGCTTATTCTGAGCGGATTGTTTCTTTTCTTCCCCAAAAAAAAGAAGGATTGGAATAAACTCTTTCGCGTTCGTCTCCACGGCCCACGACATGTGCTGTACAGGGATCTTCATATGGTAGGTGGGTTTTGGTTTTCAATCATTCTGCTGCTCATTATGGCAGGAGGCATGCCGTGGACAGATGTATGGGGAGGTGGGTTCAAATGGGTACAAAAACAAACCGGCACCGGCTACCCGATCACCTGGCAAGGTAAAACATTAAAGTCAGCACTAGGTGTGGAACCGATATCATTAGATCAAGTCATTACTTATGCGCAATCCTTGTATTTACCTGGCACCACTACTGTTTCACTACCTCACTCGGCTGAAGGAATTTTTAGCATTCACAATAGGTATCATCTGAACCTTTCCAAACAGGTAGCTATCCATATAGACCAATACAGCGGGCAGGAGATTGCCGCATTGCACTGGCATGATGTGGGGTTTTTAATGCGTGGCAGAATGTGGGCGATGGCTTTCCACCAAGGTCAGCTTGGCACCTGGAATTGGATATTGGTACTTTTTACCGCTGTAGGATTACTGGGGCTGAGTACGTCTGCAGTGATAGCCTTTTTTCTAAGAAAGAAGCCAGGTACTTGGGGCATCCCGTCTGGTAATTCCTATCGGATAACAGCAGGTTTTTACGTCTTCGTAGCCATTGTGAGTATATTACTTCCACTCTTCGGACTGAGCGTAATTCTTATTATGCTTTTGGGTTTCGTCAATAAATTGAGAGTAGATAAGCTTCGGAGGAGTTCAGCAATCACACAACATTAGGCAGGTTTAGTAGATAGAATGAATGCCATTGGAACCAATGCAACTTTATTTTTCATCTAATTAACGCTGAAATCCATCTCATTTTTCACCTTCAAGATCTAAACGAAAATTTAGATCAAGTGAAAATTTTAAAAAGGATACTGATAGGTACTGTGCTCATTATTCTGTTTGGAGGCATCTTATCCGTTACTCACTCTTCCATACAACTCGATAATAGTATTCTAATAAATACTGGAGCTGAGAGGGCTTATAGTTCCATTTCGGACTTTAGCCAATTCTCCAAATGGTCTCCCTTTCTTGTCAGCGATCCGCAACAGAAAAATTGGACCACGGGTATGAATGGCGCGGTAGGTTCACGCTTCCATTGGAAAAGTGTGGCTGAGGAAGGTGAAGGTTTTCAGGAATTAGTTGAAGCAGACCCTAACAGCTCTGTGCGTATTCGATGTACTATCACCAAACCATTCGAAAGTAGCCCGGAATTCCTATACACCATTTCTGAAACAAAGGAAAATACACTCAAAATAAAGCAATCTTTTAAGATGCAATGCAGCGCCATGGACAAGTTAATGATGTCCATTTTTGGTATAACCTCAGAAATAGACGAGACAAATCGCCTTGGCTTAAATCGGCTTAAACAATTATTAGAGAAATGATCCCTGATGCTGTAAAACCATTTTCGAACCCTCCTCCGTTGCTGATTTTGAGATCAGAATTAAATTGCTGTCGGAAACCAGCCATAAAAAGTGGGGAAAGATGAACGTCAGACAAATGTTAAAGCATTGCCTAGAGAATGAGTGGCTGCTTCAACGCAAAAAGGTTTTTAAGGATGTTCTCATCGGAAGACTTTTCGGACCAATGGCGCTTAAAAGTGATACAAAGAATGATAAGCCTTTTAGTAAAAACAGTCCTACTCATCCCGATCTGAAATTTGGAGCCGTTAATGAAAACATAGACGTGCTAAAGGAAGAATGGCTTCACCTTTTAAAAGACTATCCCAATCTTGACTCGCAGCATTATCTTGGCTTCAAACACCCCTTTTTTAGACGCATGAGTTATCATCAGGTGGGGGTTTGGGCCTTCAAGCATGTAGATCATCACCTAAGGCAATTTGGAGTTTGAACTGTGAATTAAGTCTAAAATTATTAAGAAAAAGGTGTGTCAGTGGTAGACATATCTTGTTTCGGTTGATAGTGCTCATCACCTTGCTTTCCTGTAATGATGGCGGTGATGAGCCTACCCCAGGGTCCGAACTACTTGTGGATGAATTCGGGCTTTGGACTGATCTTGGTATGCTAACCTCTGAAAATCCTGATGCACCCGTAGAAGATGCTGCTACTGTTAAATGGATAAAAGAAAACAGTATTCCAATTCGCTCGCTAACATCAGAAGTGTTTCATGATCTGCAATTTTTAAAGGAAATCATTGAAAATAAGCGTATTATCCAATTAGGTGAAAGTAGCCATGGCGTAAAGCAATATAGCCAACTTAAGACACGCCTTGTTAAATTTTTACATCAAGAAATGGGCTACAACGTGATAGCGTTCGAGAGTTCTTTATTCGCATGTTTTGAAACGCATAAAAGGCTACAGCGTAACGATATCAGTGCCGTTGACGCTATGAAAAATGGTATTTTAGATATTTGGCACTCCCGATCAGCCTTAGACCTTTTCCAATACGTTCAGGAAACTCAGTCTATGGAAAACCCTCTTATTTTAGCCGGTTTTGATGTTCAGCTTTTCAACCAATATGGTGCAGAGGTGCGAAGTGAGTTTCTGTTTGATCTTATCTCAGTTGTAGACAGTTCTTATGCAGCAACCATTCGAGAGTTTGATTATTCCTACGCTATAACGCGGAACAAACTGGATAATGACTTTTTCAATTACATTGACCAAGAACAAGACACCATAACTGAGGTTTATAATCAGCTATCTAAATACTTCAAGACAAATAAGGAACTCATACAACAGAAGTATTCTGGTTCAAATATTGATATAGAGGTAGCTATACAGATAGCTTACAGTATTCCCCTTGACATAGCACAACTTAGTCTCTTTTTCACCGATGTGGTCTCAAGCTTTGATATCCGTGATCAAGGTATGTCAGAAAATGTATTGTCCTTGGCTCTCCATCAGTATCCAACGGAAAAGATAATGATTTGGGCACATAATTTTCATATCAAGTATGACTTACCGGCCGTAGAGCAATCCACCCAGTTCAATGGTACTACAGGCATGGGTACTTGGTTAAAACAGGCATTTGACGACCAGCTTTATACCATTGGCCTATTCATGTATCGTGGCGAAGCTGCTACTAATGACAGGATAACTTACCCTATTCAACCTCATACTCAGGGTAGTATGGAGTCCATACTATATAGTGCCAGAAAAAAAGTAGTGTTTTTGGAATTATCCCAGCCTGTGGAAGAAGATGGCAATCAATGGATTTTCAATTCTACCCGCGCACTTTCTTGGGGAGCAAACCCCATGCAGCTAATAATTAAGAATAATTATGACGGAATTCTCTTTATAGATACTGTTACTCCTCCCAGATATTTGTGATACTATGAAAATCATTTTTTTGAGTTTGCGCCTACGTTGGTCTGTATTATTGATCATTAAATGTTTAACCGTCAGTGCTTCTTTAGCTCAGACGGAAGTAATCATTGATTATGCTGTATCAGGTGAAGAAGTACTTGCGTATTTTAAAGTTAATTCTAAACTTTTCAAGTTTACCCAAGCAAAAGGTCGGTGGTGTAGCTGGTGATGGTGCCGTGTTTGCGGCCAATACTTATATTAAAAGAGTTCCTGAGTCAGGCAGGTGCATCGTGATACTGGATAATTCTTCAAACTTTATGTTCTTTGAAATTGAGTCAACTATAAGCGCTGTATTTTAATCCATAAATGACGAATAAAACCAGAGAATACCGATCAAAGCCTAAAAATACAGTATATCTCCCGCTCATTGACTGGTTTAATAAACAGGGCGAAAGCCTAACCTTAGAGGCACAATTCAGTTTAGACCCCTTGCTTTCGAAAATCGAACATCAGGAGGCAGCAAAGGGCTATAAAATGCTGTTAGATGCATTTCAGGAAGGTGATAGTCAGCAAAAGAAAACCCTTCTTTCTTTGCTATTCCCTGCCTTATTCACCAAAAAGCAGGTCGCCCTCCTATCATCGCCACTCATAGCTAAAGAATTTTTTGCTACAACAACATTAAACCAGATGCTCGAAAATAAATGGGAAATAGAACTTGATCAGCCAGAGCTAGAAAATTTCAATGATTACTTAGTGGCTGAGGTAATACTACGGAGCTGTTATAATGAGGAGCCTGATTTTGTTAAAAACTTGGTGGTAAGGCTCAAACACAATACATCTTCACTAACAAAATATTTTAATCTGTTTACCGATACCGAATATATTAAGGCATCCATTGATGATACCAGCACTGTACCAAAACCGGTGTTCAATACTAAACAATCCTTTTCGAACTGGGTAAAGTCATTCAAAGATTATAAAATATCATTAAACGGCTTTATAATCACAAATTTTTCAGACGTTACACAGCAAGAATTACTAAGGCAGCTAGAGGCTTTTATGGTGACCGATGAGAGTAACGTAGATTACAGCGAAGGTCTTAATTATGTTCAGAATATTGCACGGTCCTATTTCGAGATCAATGATCTGGATTTTGGTAGTGTTTATGTAAAACATGTTCTTTGGCGCCAATTGACTGATTGGCCTTTACTCAGAAAGTTTAACGGGGATGCTTATTTAGATGCCTTTGAAATGGCTACTGCGTCTTACGCCAAGGCAATATCCACCAAACAGCCTGTACTTATTCAAAGTCTTAAGCAGAAAAAAATAAATACTGGGCTGGAAAGGCATCTTCAAGAGATGGGATACCATGGTTTACTAATTGCTCCTGTGGTAAACTCAGAAGGCGAAGTGTTGGGACTGATAGAAATGGCCTCTAAAAGTCCTTTCATCAAGGAAAAATTTACCAATTTATCCGCTTTTCTAGATATTTTTTCCATGGGCATGAATAGCTTCGTTCAGGAAATAGATCAGCAAGTGAGTTTAGTAATACAGCAAGAATTCACCGCTATCCACCCAAGTGTACAATGGAAGTTTCGTAAGACAGCCCTTGATTTTTATTGGGCTAAAACCACCGGACAGCAACGTAAAAAGATTGATCCTATTCAGTTTCAAAATGTGCTCCCCTTCTATGCTCAAATAGATGTAATTGGCTCCACTAGATTAAGAATAGATTGTACCGTAAACGACCTAAAGAATAACCTTGATCTACTGCTGAATCTATTGGGCAGTCTGGAAAAAGAGCTCAAAGTAAATTTGATAGGACTCTACAAAACAAAACTAATAAGGGCGCAGCAAACATTGGAAAACGCAGATTTTACTCCTATTCAAGAGGCCTCCATTGTAAGCCTAATACAGCAAGATAT
Organism: Bacteroidota bacterium; assembly: GCA_039199635.1. Classification (GTDB taxonomy): domain Bacteria; phylum Bacteroidota; class Bacteroidia; order Cytophagales; family Cyclobacteriaceae; genus Fulvivirga. Next base: position 20,682 of record JBCCSU010000052.1, read on the forward strand.
TCATAATTTCCTGAAGGAATTGGATGCTAAACAACTTCAAAATGCCAAGATAGCGAAGTACTTTTCACGACTAGATCCTGAAAAAGAACTGGTTTATAGCGCCCGCACTGCATTTCAAAAAAGCATAGATATGCTCAATGAATTATTGTCCACCCGTCTGAACACTGCCGATGAAGAAATGCAAACGATGGTGCCACATTACTTTGAAAAATCGATTACTGATGGTGTTGAATTTAGTCTGTTTTTGGGTAGTTCTATTCTGGAAGAGGGCGAACTTGATACCTTTATGATCAAAGATTTTAGATTCTGGCAGCTATTGACTCTTTGCAGGTTAACTAAATTAATTACACAGACCCGGAAAGAGTTACCTATACCATTAGAAACTTCACAGCTGCTGTTCGCTTTTGACAATAAGATTAATATAGAATTTCGTACTGATGAAAAGAGGTTTGATATTTTCGGCCCGGAGAGCATAAAATACTAAACACTTAAAAAAAGAATACAAAA
>JBCCSU010000053.1:0-21108 GCA_039199635.1 Bacteroidota bacterium
CTACTCCTTTATACCGTATAGGTAAAGACCCTATTGCTGGTAGGTTGCTCCTCAGCAGAGCCTACTTCCTCTTCAGGTCAATGCCCAAAAATCTAAGAACTTTAATCAACAAATCCACCAACTATTTTTGAGCTCATTACCGGCTTAAGCGCTGTTCTAGAGTTTAGGAACACCTTACTCTCTATTTGGACTTGATAACAAATGTGATCTTACCGGTACTAATAGGAGCAACAATGGCGCTACTACTCGTTTTGCTGAAAGTGAGTTTTTCTACTTCCTGACGATATATTTTTTCAATAGTTGGACTGACTGTACTTTCTAACCTGCGAACAGATAAGATCTCACCTTGATCATCGACTTTGATCTCAAAAACAATACGCCCGGTTTCACTTGAGGTGTCTTTGGGCTTGGGTTCGAAGTCCCACATCCACCCGGCCATATCTAATGCTGAACCTCCACCGCCTCCCGCATTACCGTAAAGCGCCCTGGAATCTAAAGAACCTTCCGGATCGCCCTTGTCTCCGGTTTCATCCATGTTATCACCCTGATTAGCAGCCTCAGCTTCCTTACTATCTCCCGTATCTCCTTTAGCGCCATCGGCCGGTTTTACCGGCTCCTTATTTTCAACGGGTTTAGTTTCTGGTTTTTCCTCTTCTTCTTTCTTTTCTTCCTCTTGTACAGGGCGTGGCTCTTCCTCTTTCACTTCTTGCACTACATCCGGACTATCTTGTGTGTTTTCTACGGCCTCTACTACTTCTTCCACCGGATCTGCAGACTCCTCCACAGGATCACTCGTCTCTTCCAATTCCTGTACGGCTTCTTCAGGCATTTCCTCAGGAGCGGCCTCTTCTTCACTGGTATTTTCGTTAGGTGGCGTCTCCGGTTGAATGTCACCGGTACCTACTTCACTGACACCAAAATTCAATTCTATACCGTACTCCGGCAAGGGAGGATCTGGCTCACGCCAAGCTAGAATAAAAAGAAAAAGGATCAGAAGCAGTCCATGGATGCCTAAGGACATCAACATACTCACTTTCTCATTTCTTTTTTCCTTTTCTTCTTTCAAGGCTTAAACTTCAATATTCAAACGAACAAACTTCAAACAGCTACCAAATTCCAAAAAGCAAAACTCACCAACACTATCCTACGGGCTACTTGGTTTTGAACTTTGATATTCAATATTTCTAATTACTTCGACTTCACCGCTACTGAAACTTTAGCTTCAAGGGCCGTGGCTATCCCTGCCACATAAACAAGATGCTCCGAGGGAACAGCTTTATCAATATGAAGCGCTACAACACCTTCGCTTTCTACCAATTTACTACGTAATTCCCCTTCCAAAGAACCACGAGTTACCTTTTTATCATTAACGTAATAATCCAAGTCTTCGGTTATGGTCACAGAAACTTTTTGCATTTCTACCGTACTCGCTTTACTCGTAGGCAAATTCACAGGCAGACCGGAAGGAGTGATAAAAGATGAGGTTAACATAAAAAAGATCAATAAAAGGAACACAATATCCGTCATGGAAGACATACTGAACATAGGTTCTATTTTATGTTTGGTTTGAAGTCCCATTATCTTGGCTCTTGAAGTAAATCAATAAAATCTACAGAATTATATTCCATCTTATGGATCACCTTTTGTACTCGGGTTACTAAATAGTTATACCCTAAGTAAGCTAATATCCCCACAAATAAACCAGCTGCGGTGGTCACCATGGCCGTATAAATTCCTTCTGAAAGTAATTTGGGACTGACTGATCCCTCTTCCTGCGCAATAGAAATAAAGGCCTGAATCATCCCAATGACCGTTCCTAAAAAACCGAGCATGGGAGCTGCACCCGAGATAGTAGCGAGAAGAGATAGATTTTTCTCCAGTTTAAAAATCTCGATCTTACCCACGTTTTCGATAGATACCTCAATGTTCTTAAGCGGACTCCCTATTCTCGCTATTCCTTTTTCAATCATCCGTGCTACCGGGGAGTCATGCTGTTGACAAGTCATTTTTGCTCCATTAACGTCTCCTTTTTCTACCTGCTGTCGGATTTGGGACATAAACTCATCAGGGGTTTTGGAAGCACCGTTAATCATTCTTACCCGCTCTACAAAAATGTAAACCGCTACTATGGACAAAACCAGAATGGGTATCATCATAAAACCTCCCTGGAGGAGGAGGTCTATGATCCTAACTGAGTCAGGTGAATTTGCAAGTACGTCTGTTGAATCTTGTACAGTCGTTATCTGTGTAAATATCATTTAATAGCTAATATTTTATAACCCACACACCATCACCATAGGTGGATTTAAGGTCGTTTGCTTTACTTTGAGCGTCATCCCAGGAGTCCAGATCCTGAACCGCTACACGATAAAATTTTACATTACCATACGGCTCAATTATTTTGACACTTTCCCCTGATTTACTCAGGTCTTTGGCATAATCCATGGCTAAATCTCCGTCTATCGCACTGGCTACCACCACATAGTAACGTCCGGTTCGGGTGGAAATTGTCTCGATACCTCCTGCCACCGGTACCGTAATTTCTTCCTCCGCCGCTTTGGCCGCTTCGGCTTCTGCTTGCTGTTGCGCTATCCGGTCAGCTTCTGCCTTTTCCGCTGCTTTCTTATCTGCGGCTATTTTGTCTTGACGTTGCTTTTCTATCCGCGCCTTTTCGGCCATTTCCTTTTCGGCAGGTAAATGAAAGCCAACATACCATATGACTCCTACGGCAATTAAAAGAAAAACTATTACCCCTATGATTATACCACTTTTGTTGCTTTCCTCTTTAGGAGGGCTGTAACTACCGGGTACGTAAGCCTGTTCTTCTCTCTGCTCCTCTTCCATATTTACTGTAGCATCTTCTTCCTCACTATCGGAATAGGCAAGGGTCTCTTCTTCCACAGTTGCAGGTTCATCAGAGGACTCTTCTTCCAAGGGTTTATAATCAACGTCTGGTAAACCGAAACTATCATCTGCTTCGTTAATATCACCTTGATTCTCTTCATTGATGTTTTCATCATCAAGATCATTTTTTTTCGCCATGTCTATTAGGTTATGGTTGTTTTAGCGGTTTATTCTTACAAAAATAGTCGAATTTTCGAGCGGTACAAGTTAAATAGCTTCGGGCTAAAAGTTCTAAGATTCAAGTTATTAGCGAGTAAATACGGTTTATGCTTTACCCGTTTAAAAACTGTAGGTAGCGCCTACCATAAACTGTAACTCTCTTGAGGGATAATTAAGCAGTAATTCATACTGGTTGCCTAATAAGTTATTAAATCTCACAAAGGTGGATATCTGGTTTGAAATGAGGTATTCCGCTTTAATGTTGAGATCAAAGGCTGCATCTAAACCTACAGCGCCCCCGGTTGTGTTATCCAGTGCCTGTATTCCTCCTACAGCATAAATTTCGCCCGCCAGCAATAATTTATCATATAAGTTGTAGGTTGAATTAAGCGTGATCTTGTAATTCGGTTTGTGCCACGCTTCCGCCACATCATCGGGAGTATCATAGGCGAAGAGGTCCGTTCTAAGTCCCAACCTAAGTTTATCTTCATTATTAAAGGTAAGCTCTCCAAAAAGGTTGAAGATCCCGGTGTTTCCTTCACTGTATAAGGTAAGAAAACGAGTTTGATCTGTAGGATCTGTAATGAAGAAGTACATGTTTTTATAGTTAGCGGCACTTACTCCAGCCCCAAAACCAACTTTACTATTCAGTTTTCCATCAATACCTCCATAAAATTCAAAGGTTTTGTCTTGATTATAAGCTGGCGTATTTGCGGCCAAAAAAGGATTTTCGGCGGTTAGTCTCCGTAGCGTATTCTTTTCTATGTCACCCCTGATTCCTGCGTAAACCTTAAAACTCTGCGTTAAATTATAGGAGGCCCGAACAGACGGATAAAAATGAAGTTCATCAGAGTCTCCCAGCGTATCATTTTCATATACGGCGTTAAAACCTGCACTAATTCTAAAACCTTCATACTGAAAATTTACCGATGGGGCCACTCTAAATACATTTCGTGTATTTGCTTCTATGGAATCATCTTCTTGAGTGATAAGGTCCAGATCACTGATCACTTGTACGCTGGTTTGGTCACCTAAGCGGTAGCTTCCTTTAAAATCGAACTGGACTTCGCTTTCTTTTGCCTCAAAATCATCTGTTAGATAATCAAACTTTAAACCCGTGTAATACTGGAACTTATCAGACTTATTTGTATTCTCTATTGAAGTATTCAAAAAGAAGTTATTAAAAATCTGTTCTTCTACAGGAGCTACACTAAGATCACGGTCCCCGTACCCGAAAAAGTGATAGTTGCGATTTTTCAAACCTGCTGAACCACTGACAGTAAAACGCTCGTTAAATAATTTACCGAAAACATCTACATCAAACACCCCCGAACCAGAATTCTCATCATCCACCGGACCATTCCTTGATCTTAAGTATTTAAGGTGCGCTCCAAAAGTATAGTCTTTATTGCGCTTGTTAGCCACGTACCCTTCCAGGTAAGGTGTGATAAAGTTTCCAAAACCTGCCTTAATGTAGTTTCCATATATTTTGGAAATGGGCTGGCTTTTCATTTTCAGAGGACGAACCCTAATATTCAAATCGGGAAGTTTGAAATTCATAGACTGATAAAAATACTCCAGCTTTCCCTCTCTTTTTTGTGTGGTAAATGGGGGTATCTTCTCGAAATTTCGATTCGCCTTTGGTAGGTTTATTTGTCGGTCTTTTACAATTTCTATTTCTACATCTTCTATTTCACCATCATTTTCCCAATCTTCCTGGGAATAAGAAATAGCAGGAACCAGAAATAAGATAATCCATATCGTACGTAAAAAAAGGCTCATGAAACGTGATAGATTTTATCTATATTGAAAATATAACTCATTAATTATCTGGTAGTTGTTCGTTTATTATTAAAGTATCTAATTCAACATCTTCTTCCACCTTCTCAGCTTCTAGTAATTCAATAGCTACTAACTTTTCTTTAGCCATTTCTCTAATACGCTCCGATGGAAAGTTGTCAATCACAGATCGGAGGGTGCCTTTTGCCTGAAAAAAATCATCGAGTGCTACATAGTTATCTGCCAATAATATAAAGGACTTCCCTACCCAATCTTCATAAACATTAAAATCATTATTCAGTGCAATGAGCGCTTCAATGGACTCCCGGTGTTTCTTCTCTTGAAAAAAAATGTACCCCAATAAATACTGAGCTTCTGCTCCATACTCATCACGGGCAGTATTCAAGGTATTGAGAAACTCATCCTTGGCAGTCTCGTAATCACCTTTACCGAAAGCAGCCTTTCCCAAATAAAGCGATGCCTTATTTTGAGAACTGATGTTTACATTACCACGGGCCAGAATAATATCGGCATAACCCTTTACCGAATCAAATCGACTCAGCAAATAGTAGGATTCCATGAGCCCCGCCCAGGCATTATATTGTTCCTTTTTTGTGGCCGCTATATCGGCCAGTTGATAATAGAAATAGTTAGCATTTTCGTACCGTCCACTTCTGAACTCAATTTCTCCCAGCCTGCTGATAACTCTATTACGCTGTTTAAATCCACTTATACTCACTAATTCATTATAGTACTCTAAAGCTTTATCAAATTCACGAAGCCGGTAATGAGATTCCGCGATGTAATACCTGGCTTCATCTACTTTGGCATCATTTGGATATTCACGGATGTAACTTTTAAATCCTTGGATAGCTTTCTCATAGCTTAAATTAAAATACTGATTTTTTGCGCTTTCAAAATCAACGGTCTCTAACCCCTTTTTATCAGGATTAGCGGTTTTATAGTTAGCTACAATAGCATCAAACTCACCGGATCTCCCCTGCACATTAAGAACTTCCTGTAAGGGCAGTAAGGCTTCAGAAGCAGCAGAGTGTGTGATGTACTTAGTTAAAACGGTTTGATAGTCTGCGATAGCATCGTCATAGTTTTGAAGATTGTAGTGACTAGACGCTCTCCGCATATATCCGTAAGGTACGAATCGACTATTCGGCTTTTTGAGAATAAGCTGCGTGAAACCATCTACCGCCTCCTGGTACTTCCCTTTTTCCAGGTATAACTGGGCCTTCTGAAATAAAGCATCGTCCAAGTACCTGGATTTAGGATAGTTTTTGATTAAGTAATTATATTCACCGACTGCGCCTGATAGATTACTCTGAATACCCATAACGGTGCCCGCTTGCAGGTGAGCATAATCATTGTCTACTTTATTGAATCGGATCGCTTTATTGTAATACTCAAGGGCGTTTTCATAAGATTTATCAACGTAATAACAATCCGCAAGACGTAACAAAGCATCATCATAGTACTGCTTGTCCTGCGCCACTTCAAGTCTATTCACATATTCTTTAAAATGTATCAGTGCCTTGCTGTATTGTTTAGTATTGTAATAAGCATAGGCAAGGCCATATCTTGCCTTTAGTTGTTCGGCTTCTGGTGCTGTACTGTTTGTTATTACCAGTTGGTAATTTTGAATAGCCTGATCGTACCGTTTACCAATAGAATAGCTTTCCGCAGCCCAAAGATTAGCCAAAGCCTTGTACTGGTTATCAGGTGTATATTTTAGCGATTTACCAAACAGAGTGATCGCTTGCGGATAGCGAGCCTGATTGAACAATTCAGCGCCTTTCAAGTAAGCCGCTTTTTGATATACTTTTTGCATACTGCTGTTGACAAAATCTAATCCTTCAATATGATCCAACGCCAGTTGATAATTGTTAGTCGTTAAATATGCCTCAGAGAGCAAATCATTTATTTCATCAGAATGGCTGCTATTTGGGTAGGTACTGATGAAAGACTTAAAAGCTTCAATAGCTTCTTCAGATCGCCCAAGATCATAGCTAACCTTGGCATACTGGTAAGCCGACTCTTCTTTGAGTTGTTGGTTAATGTCAGATTTTCTTGCATTATCAAACGCAGTAAGCGCATATAACTTGTTCCCCTCTTTCAAATACAAAATACCAAGATAGTATGACGCATAAACTCCTATACTGTCTCTGTCTGATGCAGCTCTCTTTAAGTTTTCGGCGGCTATTTTAAAATCTCCCAGGCGATAGTTAGCATATCCTATCCTGTAACCGATCTCAGGTTTTGGCTTTTTCACCTGCTCCCTGTATTGACCGTAGTATTCTGCCGCTTTGGTATAATCTCCTTTATTCAAATAAGCGTCTCCCGTAAGAAGATAAAAATCCTTTGTATTTACTCTTCGGCTCCCTTTTAAAACGGTTTCACTGTAAGCTATTAGATCATCATATCGTTTTTGTTTATAATACAGGTTCGCCAACATACCCGGCACTGCGGCGGCATAGGACTCACTTTTTCGTGCTCTTTCCAAATCACTGATGGCTTTATCATATTCGCCTTTTTCATATTCGATATAACCAGCATAATATGCCGATGCATAGCCGTAGGTACTTTTTTCTCGTTTCAAAAGGTTAAAGTTCTCAAGGGCTTTATCAAAATTACGCTTGGCAAAGTAGGAATACCCGAGCTTATATCGCATCTCAGTCCGTTCCTCCGTAGGAATAAGTGTTTGATTTACTTTTTCATAATAGGATATCGCTTTTGAGTAGTTTTTCTGTTGGAAATAATAACTACCCAATTCAAAATAAGCCATAACCGCTCTAGGGTGCGTTTCATTTTCTGCTATAAACTGCTCTATGAGCTTCTCGCCATCCTCATGATAAAGTGTTAACGCACATATAGATCGATAATACTCAGCCTCTAGTAAGCTCGCTTTAGTGCCATCACTTTCAATATACCTTTCAAACATTTCTCTGGCCCCGGTGTAATTTGATTTGTCCAGCAAGTCCAAGGCCCTCCTATAGATACCTTCATTCTCAGTAAAGTATAAAGTATTTTGAGCGATTGAAATGGAGGTGCCTGCAAAAAATAGAAATACAGCCAGTCTGAAAATCATAAAAAATTTGATATTAGTCAGTTTATGAAGGTTTAACGAAAGAAATGGGTTCTGGTATACACCGTATTCTAATTACCTTCGGTTGGACTCAAATTTAGCGAATTCTGAGTTTAAGAGTAAACTTGATTACCGAAAGTAAGTTTAACCCGATCCAGAAGATTTCAAGAGGGTTAAAAGTACTTAAAACATGCTCTCGTTTTGCACAATTAGCTCATTCGCCTTATTAATGCATCAATCGAAAAATCAGCTCTTTAAGCAACTGCCCGTCTGTAACTGAGCCGCTATCCACTCCTTTCGATTGTAGATCGGCCCGCTGTATCCACTGAATATTATCTATTACTTTTGGCAATGGATAATAACGCAGTGCGGTTAAGTAGTCTTTAACAAAAAACGGACTGACACGTAATTGTGATGCTAGATTTCGTTCTGATTTATCTTTAGCATGATGTGCAATGAGCAACTTGCTGTAAAAAGAAAACAAAACTGCAATTACTGGCAGAAGTGGATTTTTTTTGGGGTTTGCCTCAAAATAATTAATGATTCTGTTAGCCTTTATTACATCTTTTGATGTTAACGCTTTTTGAAGTTCAAAAACATTGTAGTCTTTACTTATACCTACATACTTCTGAACGATCTGCTCATCAATTTCTATGGGTTCTTTGTAGTTAATGAGTATCTTGTCGATTTCATTAGATAGTCGCTCCAGGTTAGCTCCTATTGAATCTGAAAGCATTTGAACAGCCTTATGTGAAGCGCTGAAACCTTTCGATTTTACATAGTTAGTCACCCACGTCGGTATTTGATTATCGTATAACTTTTTCGTGGTGAGAGCCACGGCTTTTTTTTCAATGGCCTTTCCTAAAGCCTTACGCTTATCCAGGGTTTTGTTTTTATGACAGAACACCAATACAGTGGAAGGAACAGGGTTTTCTAGGTAATCGCTCAATAGTTTTTGACCGCCTTCCCGATTCAAATCAGGAATGTTCTGAGCTTCTTTTACCATCACCACCTGTCGTTCAGACATCATAGGAAACCGTCTGGCATTAGTCAATATTACGTTCATGGGTGCATCCCTGCCATACAATATGGTTTGATTAAAACCTTTCTCGGCCTCAGTGAGCACATGATCTTCTATGTAGTTGCTGATCTGATCGATGTAGAACGTTTCCTCTCCTTGTAAAAAATATACCGGAGCATAATTCTTATTTTTCAGATCAAATAGAATGGATTCTGGTGTAGTGGCCATTATTCTACTTTCTTTACGATAAAAAATCCATCATCTCCTTCATTTTGGTATAAAGGCATAAAAATCATACCATCATGACCGGCTTTTATTTCTCCTTTTCTATCCATCGCCAGTACTTCTCCTTTTTTAACTGTCATGAAATTATGGTATCCCGGTTTCATATTAAAATTATGATTGGGCTTCACCCTATGATGATACAAAACAGATAGGCGCTTAGGTAGCTGTAAGTGGTGTTGGGTGATGTATTGATCATACCTACTATACGTGTTTTTAGTCTCTTCAGAGATCATGCATGCCGCAAATAATAACTCCCATATTCCGGAAACATGCAAAGGATGGGCCTCATCAGTACCTACAGCCCCACCCTCAAAGGCAAAGGAAACATAACCCCGATCGTGCATATATTGCAATAAAGTTCCTTCAAGATGCTTGTTAAGGTCTATGATTATAGGAAGACTTAAAGCTTTAACGATTGGATTTTTGCTTTCATCTTCAGGAATAATAATGAAATCACCCTTCTCAGAAGATGTCGAATGAAGGTCCACCAAAATTTTGGGGTGGTGAGACCTTACGGGTAAATCATTAAAGAACTCTAATATTTCAACAACTTCCCTTTTCTCGGCATTTAAGTCAGGACTCTCCAATGCCTCGTTTACGCTTGTTTCTCTCCAACTCCTGTTAAGGTCTTCGTCTATGAATCGCTGCGCTTGATCAAGCGCTTGTAAATTTCCTCTTATCCCTACTATCCTGCCACGAAGCGGGACGCTGTTGAGCATAATAGTGTTCAAAACATCCTCAGCAGCACGAACACCAGATATTTCGTTACCGTGTATACCACCTACAAGAATCATTAAAGGACCATCCGAGCTTCCTTCAATACTTGCAATTAGTCGATCCAAATTATTTTTGATTGTTCTTATTCAAAATCTTTAAAAGGCTAGACGTTATACCCAGAAAATTACCTTCTGTGATTATGCCTACCAATTTATGGTTTTTAATGACAGGAAGACATCCTATTTTACTCTCCTGCATTATTTTCATAGCTTCAAAAATAGTGGATTCGGGACTTATGGTAATAGGTTTTTTGATCATTAAATCTTTTACTCGTTTTTCTTCTCTTTTATCCAATTTATACTGCTGGCCGAAAAACCTAAGTAACATTCTGGAAGAAATTAAGCCTATTAACTTACCTTTTTCATCTTCTATGGGCGCATACCTTACTTTTTGCCAATCCATGATATCAGCCACTAACTCAGGAACATCATCTTTCCGTACGGTGAACAGGTCCGTAGTCATAAATTCCTCCACTAAGATACTATCCGGATGATACTCATAGAGATCAGAAAGATCAGCCAACTCCCATTGATGTACAGGTAAGTCTTCTTTTTGGTTTTTCATCATGGCGGCAGTGAGCAAAACGGACATTTCTTCTTTACCTACTTCCTTATTCAATTTTGAATGTGACCTAAGCATCCATAAAGTGCCATTTTGACCTTTTTCGGCACGTTCTTCAATTACGTCCAGGTATTTAGTGATATCAGGAGCACTTACTCCGTTTTTTTCTAGCCCTTCTTTGGCTATGGGGACCAATTCTTTTTTGATCAATTCACAGACTCCTATTTTTCGATGATCAAACCACCGCAACTCGCTGTGAAGCCCGTTAAATGCCGTAGATAGGTAGTTTGACTTGGCGTGATCAAAATCAAAATTTTTGGGGATATCGGAATATTGATCACCGAATGAAGTCATCAGGCCTAACCAAAAAGCCGCATTGGATACTTCATCAATTACCGTAGGCCCTGCCGGTATAACTCTATTTTCTATTCTTAAATGTGGTTTACCATTGGGGCTTATGCCATAGCACGGCCTGTTCCATCTATAAACTGTGGAGTTATGAATATTCAACGCCTTCAACTTAGGAGTAATGCCTTTCTCAAGTTTATCAAAAACATCTTCATCAAGTTCTGTCATTAACATGGCCCTAAACCGTGTAATGTCTTCTTTGTACAAATCAAGAATCGAATTTTTTAACCATTGATTGCCAAATGTAACACGAGGGCTGGTATCTCTTAAATGCTCATTAGTGATCCTGGTATCAATAGATTGTTGAAAAAGGGCAATTCTGGTTTCACTCCATAGCCGTTTACCAAACAGCATGGGAGAATTGGCTGAAGCCGCCAAAACCGGAGCGGTCAGCACTAAAGCTGTATTGTACTTATTTACGAAATCAATGGGATCTACCTGTAAGTGCACCTGAAAACTGGTGTTGCAGGCTTCTAACATCGCTGAATCATGTTTGATATTTAGCTCGTCAAGGCCTTTAATGCGAAGCTCATGAATTCGGCCACGCATCTTTTGTATGGCTTCTATCAAAGCGTGATATCGATTGAGAGGGGTTACATTTTCTATTCCCAGGTCTAGTTTTCTGAGCGTAGGCAAAATGCCGGTAATGACAAAATCAATGCCTCTTTTCTGAGTAGCATTTTCGAGGATGCCCAATAATTCGTTTAATCGCTTATGAAGCTGACTAAAGCAATCGCTCGTTAAAGCTATAGGCTCAAGGTTAGCTTCCACATTAAACCGTGCTAACTCAGTAGTGAAGTTATCAGGAAGGTGCTCAAGTAGCTCCAGCGAGACGGGAGATGGTTTGTAAAAGCCATCTACCAGGCATATTTCCTGCTCAGCGCCTAAGTGGATATTGCCCGTTTCGAACCAGTCATTCTTAAGCATAAAGTCCAGGGCCTCTACATCCTTTAGAAGTTGCCGCGTAAAGATATTAAGATCTCTTTTGTTAGAAACCAGTTTTACATCCAGACTACCCATTATCTATCTAAGATAATGTTCTGGATAAAAATCATTGCTGGGAAATGTTAGTTTTAAAACTGTGAAAAATCAGTTGATCAGAATTCAAAGAGAAGAATTTTTAAAAGTGTACGCCCAGAATACTCCTATTATAGCTCCGAAAAGGTGTGACTCCCAGGAAATATTAGGAGCAGAAGGTAGAACACCGTAAAATATGGAACCGTATACAAACAGCACAATGGCTGCAATGAATAAGGAAGCAAAGTCTCTTCTAAATAAACCAAAGGCAATTAAAAACGCTGCCAAAGCATATACTAAACCACTTGCTCCAATATGATATGATGGGCGTGCAAAGATCCAGACCAGGATTCCTGTACCCAAATAGCAACCTACAAATACTTTAGAGGCTATTCGGCGATAGGAAAAATACAGCGCGCCACCTAAAAAAAGTGTTGGAACTGTGTTGGAAATAAGATGCTGAAGGTCTCCATGGAGTATGGGCGCAAAGAGTATACCTGTAAGCCCTTCAACCGTCCGAGGCAAAAGACCCAGCCATTTCAAGTCAAAACCATAAAGAAGATCTATGGTGAAGACCAACCACATAATGAACACCAAACGGAACGGAGCAACAGAGCTACCAATAATGGTTCGACTACTCTGGGATGACATATTCCTTACGGAGTGTTGATAAGAAAATTCAGGCGAAGGATGATATCAATGGGTCTTTTCTCGGACACTATTTAGAAGGGTCTTTGATCATATTCAGTTCGACAAACTTAGACTCTTCATAACCTACAGCCATGTAACCAAGTACTCCACCAGATGCTTCTGCCACCTTTCTGGCAATATCGCGGATACTTTGGTACAAATCCACCGCAAAGTTTTTATCGAGCTTTGGTAAAATACGGTTCAGCGCCTTTAATTCTTCGATGATCATTGGGTTTCTCTCTTCAGCATCAATAGGATAGTGTTGTATTAATATCTTCAATTTATCCTCAAAATCAGAGCCCACTATTTTGTAATAATCGATGAGATCTTTGCGCGCTTTTTGCTGCTTAGTTTTAGAAATACTCACCGCCTTTTTCATTTCAGCATTATCTATGTTATTATCTGCACCAGCAATCAGAATAGATACTAAAATGGGAGCCTTAAAAAGAGTTTCGATCTCGTCTTGTTCTAAAAGTTTAAATTGATCAATCATTACAAATACCTAGAAGTTAACATTTTATACAAAATCAAAAATATAATAAGTCGATGATCATTTCATATTATTTAATTTATTTTTATCTTCTTGATATCTTAATGAAAAGTAGCACTACCTTTTCGTTTGATGAATTTTAAAATTAGACCATAGATGTACGAAAAGGATCCCGTTAAAATCTTTGTAGTAGAAGATGACCCTACTTACACCAAGTTTTTAAATTATGTGTTAAGCCTAAATCCTGATTTTGAGGTATCCTCCTTTGAAACAGGTAAAGATTGTATTGAGAACCTGTACAAAGAACCTGCTATTATCACGCTGGATTATACGCTGCCCGATATGCCGGGTGAGCAGGTTTTAGCGGAAATCCAGAAATACAATAGCAGTATCCAAGTGATTATCATATCCGCTCAGGAGAAGATAGGCACCGCCGTCGAGCTATTAAAAATGGGAGCTTATGACTACATTATTAAAGATGAAGAGACCAAGGATAGGCTTCTTAATACTATTAACAATGCCAGAAAGAATCTCTCTTTAGTTAAGGAAATAGACCATCTCAAGCAAGAAATATCTGAAAAGTACGAGTTTGATAACAGTATAGTGGGTAGCAGTGCCGCGCTTAAAAGAGTATTCACCTTGCTGGAGAAAGCGGTAAAAACGAACATTACAGTATCTATTACGGGAGAAACCGGTACTGGAAAAGAACTGGTAGCGAAAGCTATTCATTATAACTCTCCAAAAAAGAAAAAGCCCTTTGTAGCAGTTAATATTACAGCCATTCCTAAAGAACTAATGGAAAGTGAGCTGTTTGGACATGAAAAGGGAGCCTTTACAGGCGCATCTACACGGCGCATTGGAAAGTTTGAAGAAGCCGAAGGCGGCACTCTTTTTCTTGATGAAATTGGAGAAATGGACCTCAACTTGCAGTCAAAGTTACTGAGAGTATTACAGGAAAGGGAGTTGAGTAGAGTGGGTGGTAATGATGTAATCAAACTTGATATCCGCTTGATAGTAGCTACGCACAGAGATTTGGCTGAAGAGGTGAAAAATGGAAACTTCCGTGAAGACCTTTACTATCGTCTATTAGGACTCCCTGTTCAGCTACCGCCCTTAAGGGATCGGGACAAAGATGTTGTAGTGCTGGCCAAGTATTTCTTACAAACCTTTGCTGCTGAAAATAGTTTACCTGAGTTAACATTGAGCGTTAGCGCCCAAGAAAAGCTTATGAGTTATCCATTCCCTGGTAATGTTCGCGAGTTGAAATCTATTATAGAACTAGCAGCAGTAATGGCCAACGGAGAAGAAGTATTGGCAGAAGACATAAGTTTCAACAGCGTTTCTAAAGAAACAAATTTTCTTTTCGAGGAAATGACACTGAGAAGCTACACGTTCAAGATCATTCGTTATTACCTGGATAAGTATGATGATAATGTGCTAAAAGTAGCTGACAAATTAGACATCGGAAAATCAACCATCTACAGGCATCTTAAGGAAATGGAAGAAGAGGGCATATAAATGGAAAATAGAAATAACCTGGTAAAGTATGTTCGCGATGGCCTTTTCTATCAGTCTGTAGTTGAGGATGGATCTGACATCATTTTTATTGTAGATTATAAAGGAAATATTCTATATCACAATCCTTCAGTGGAAGATACCTTAGGGCACGAGCCCGGGAGTTTGATCGACAAGAATTTTTTTGATTTTATCAATACTGAAACGCTGGAATCTCTCAAAAAAGAGTTTAAAGAAAGCACCCGTAAACCCTATGATGAGAATGTAGAATTCGTTTTTCAGTGCAAAGATCAAAGTTTTAAATATCTCGAGTTCAACTCTATAAACCTTAAGCATAAGGATAATATTGAAGGTCTCATTCTTGACTGTAGAGACATTACCCAGCGGAAGAAAGATGCCGAAGAACTTTTGAGAGCACAGCATGCCAAAGAGCAATTTCTAGCCAATATGAGCCATGAAATTCGCACACCGATCAATGGTATCGCCGGAATGGTGAACTTACTCTTTGAAGCTAATTCAGAGCAAGACCGAATTCACTACTTAAATGCCATCAAACACTCTACTGAGAATCTTAAGGTAATAATAAATGATATCCTTGATCTTTCAGTAATAGAATCAGGTAAGCTAAAATTTGAAACTATTGGCTTTAACATTAGGTATCAGCTGGGTGCGGTTATAGATACATTCATCTACCAGTCCAAAGAAAAAGGTATTGACCTCTCCTATTCTATCAGCCCTGAGGCTGACCATGTTCTACTAGGAGACCCCGTTAGACTGAATCAAATATTGATCAATCTCATCAATAATTCACTCAAATTCACTCATGTGGGAGAAATAGCAGTAAAGGTCTCTTTAGAAAAAGAGAACGAAACTGACCACTGGATCCGATTTGAAGTGAGCGATACCGGTGTGGGAATTCCATCGGAAAAAGTAGAACGAATATTTGATAGCTTCACACAGGCAGACGAGAGCGTAACACGAAGATACGGAGGTACAGGGCTCGGCCTTTCCATTGTAAAACAACTGGTTGAGTTACAAAGGGGTTCCATTAAAGTAGAGAGTAAGGAAAACGTAGGTACTAAATTCACATTTATTATCCCATATGGTTTTGGTAGCGAAAAAGACCTGATCCACCCTAGAAGTAGTTCTAAAAGTAAGTCTGTATCACATTCATTTTATGGCACGAAAGTGCTCTTAGTAGAGGATAATGATATCAACCGGCTCTATGCACTCAATATATTAAAGAAATGGAATTGTGAAATTGATCAGGCGGAAAATGGATACACCGCCTTAGAAAAGCTTAAGGCTAATTCTTATGATATCATTCTTATGGATGTGCAAATGCCTATAATGGATGGATACGAGGCTACTAAAACCATTAGAAAGACATTTACGGGATCTAAGAAAGACATACCTATTATCGCGCTTACAGCAAATGCTATCAAAGGGGATAACGAAAAATGTCTTGAAGTAGGTATGAATGATTACCTATCTAAACCTTTTCAGCCGGAATCCCTGTTCGATGCCATGTCTAAGTTTTTAGAAGAGCGTTCTAAGCCCAAGTCTATCACTGGTATAGTAGACTTAACATATTTAAAAGGGGTTTGCAATAATGATCAAACGTTTATGTCAGAAATGATAGAGACTTTCGTTGCTAATACGCCTCAAATCATTTCCGAGATGGACCAAATGTTAGAAGACAAAAATTGGAGGCAAGTAGGTGCGCTGGCTCATAAATTAAAACCTTCTGTCACCTTTATGGGAATTGATGAACTCAAGGAAAAAATCAAAAGAATTGAGTCCGTGGCTCAAAATCAAGATGGCATAGACCAAGTCATAAAAGACATTGAAGACGTCAAGAGCACCATCAATCTTGCAATTGGCGAACTGAAAAACAGTTAATTCAAGAGATGCAGCACTATTGACGATTCATAATCGCTAGCTTTCTGTAGATCACAGCAGTATCATCAATACCCAAAATAGCGTAGTACACTCCGTTTGGAAGATCTCTGCTTTCTACTGAGAAAATACCGTCTGAATCAAAATTCATTTCACCTTGTAACATGGTTACTCCACGCTGATCCACTATTTTCCAACTGTAGCGCTCTAAGGCACTTTCATTTATTTTGAAGTTTATTATTTCGTCTGCTGGATTAGGATATACAGATACTTTCTTCAGTTGTTCAGCAATATCTACCGGAATAGAAGTGATCTGCTGAGCAACTTTTCGTGGCGACTTTACAATTTTAGCCCCGTAAATTTCCCGTGTAATTTTATCCTGCACAAAGGCTACGATAAACAGATTTTCCGGCTCATAAATAGGAATATCTATTCCCCATTCCGCGGTTTGACTTTGTACCGAGCCTGGGGTCCAGTTAATGTCAATAGTTCTTCCTTCACCGCCAAAAAGTAATTTTTTAAGAATATTATTGAATGTCACGCTGTTCAACACCACATTATCCTCAACGACAGCGGCATTAATGACCACCTGTTCAGAAAAATCTTCATTAGCCATAACGCTGACGTTCACCGAAACTACATCTTCGGGGGCAGCCAGATTATCAATAGAGATATCGAAAATCGGATCCTCTAAAGACCGCCGGTCAATGTCAATCTCATCGATATCAAAAGTAAGATCATTAATTACGGAACCATCTAAGACAGTTACGGGAGGCTCTGAAACTCCGTAAAATGTAACTCGTGCCGAGGGATCGTTAGGATTATCTTTATTGAAGTCGTCCGTGCCCGTAAAATCCATGTGATACTGGATAGTGGTAAAATCAATTTCAGCGGCATCAATCAGTTGCTCCTGAGCGAAATTGCTCAATCGCTCATTGGCATCTAAGCTGACTTGAGAACCATTATCGGTAAAGTGTTCAAGTAATACCAGTCTGCGTTTATTGCCTATAAACACGTTATCGAAAGCAAATCCATTAAAATCAGTTCCCGATGAGTTATCCGGGTTACTTGCAAATGCTATTCTAAACCTAACAAAATCTCTTTCTGACTGGGGTATTTGCTCCAGGCTGAACCTCGCGGAAACCCAGCCATCTGTAGGAGAAGTCCATCCCTGGTCACCTTCATTAAAGTTGCCAGGTCGATCACCGGGACCACCCAAGATTCCTTCACCGTTATACCATTCAATCCCTCCATTCAGGTCACCTACATTCTGCCAGCTTATACCGCCGTTTGAAGAATATTGCAGTACAGCACCATCATCACCCGCTTCAGTATCCACCCAAATATCCATGGAGATCATGGGCCTGGAAAGTTGGGATAGATCTAAACAAGGACCATTAACGTAAGAATCCTCATTAGGAAAATAACCACCATTATTCTTTCCGGTCCACCAAACGCGACTACCCGGGCTGGTAATGGTAGAGCCCGTAGCTACCCCGTATAACCAGCTAGTATCACTGGATACTCCCACGTTAGCTGTAGGCACCCAACCTCCGGTACCAGCCTCAAAATCTTCAAAGTAAGCTTGATCATCTGAAGGTAAGACCGTACTAAATGGAAGAATAAATACAGATTGAGTAAAAGAGTTTATACAACCATTGTTAGTTTCTATAGTGAGAGTAACCGAATATTTACCAATGTTCTCATATCTATGAAATGGTGCATTGAAGGTGCCCGTTGTTCTATCAGAGTGAGTTCCGGAAGGAATGGATACACCTGTAGGTCCGGATATAGGAGGATCGTCACCAAAATCCCAGGTATAATTAATTATGTCACTTTCCCCGGCATCAGATCTATCCACAAATTCGGTAGCATCTCCATTACAGATTTCAGACCAAACAAAATCAACTACAGGTACCTCACCTACAATTATATCTTGTGTGTCAGTAGAGGAACATCCTTGATCTGTAGTTACTGTCAAACTCACCGTATATTCGCCTGGATTGGCATAAATATGGCTCGGGTTTTGTGCACTACTCGTTCCGGTATCTCCGAAATCCCAAGCCCATGAATCGATCATTGCATCTCCCGGACCCGGAATACTTGAGTTATCAAAAAACTGTATTTCGTCTTCTATACAAGAATTTACCACACTAATATCGGCTAAGGGAGTAGCCAGTATTACCACATCTTTGACAATTTGGGTAGTTACCAGTGCCGAGTTGGTGTAGGTATATCTCACCTCCACCGTATCAGCGAACAAGTTTTCAGTATTCAGAAAATAAACACCTCCCACCTGGTCTATTATATCCGGTGTAGAGGTAAACTCTGTTAAAGGAGAGCCTGTACTTACACTTGGATTACCAAATAAACGTACTAATCCTTGTTCAGCGCAAACAATCGGTCTTCCTTCAAAATCTTCAACCGCTCCGGCCACACTAAAGTCTATGTTTGTTGCGGCATTAACGATCACCGTAACCTCATTAAAATTTGTACATCCGGTTTCGGGATCAGTGTAAGTGTATCTGATCACGTTATCAATCGGCGCCCTATTGGCATTTGCAGGCACAAATTGGTTAGTTCCAGCATTTACACCCGGACCTGTATAGCTACCCCCTGATGGGAAACCTTGCATGTTGACCATCGGATCGTTTTCTGCATATACCGAATTTAGTCCAGCTAAAGCTACTTCGGGTAATTCATTAATAGTAACAGTGATCTGATCCACTATTACCGTACACGGCCCGCTACCGTCCGGATCATCTGTAGTTAAACTTAGAATTACCTCACCTGCATTAATATCAGCAGGAGAAGGAGTGTAAGTGGTTACAGGATTAGATGTTGATCCAAAGGTACCCCCTGATCCACCCGACCAGGTTACAGTACTCGTAGAACCACTAAAAGAACCATTTAGATTTATGATTTCATCTTCGCAAATTTGAAAATCCGGGCCAGCGTCAACACGAGCAGATTCATTGACTGTAATATTGACATCTCGAAAGTCTACGACACACGGACCTAGCGCACCATCAGAATCATCAGTAGTAAGTCTGAAAACTATCGGTCCAAACTCTCCTGGTACGGGAAAATAAGTCGCAGACACTTCACTACCTGTTAGGCTACTAGCCGATAGTGTACCCGTACCACCGGACTGCACAGACCAGCTTCCATTAGATGCTCCACCACCGATTAATCCACTGAGGTTAATTTGGTCGGGTTCGCAGAGCGTACTACCATCATCTGCTACAGAAATAACTATTGGGGCTTCAGCAAACGTAACTTCTAATTCATCAGTACTTATACAACCGTTATTATCTTCTTCCCATTGCAAAATATAGATACCGAACTGATCGGCAGTAGCAGTAGCATTGATCAGCGCATTATCATCGAAGGTAATTGTTCCTGGACCACTGACCTGTGTCCATGTTCCCGAACCACCAGAAGTGGAAAGTGTAGCATTTAAGACCGCATCCAGATCACATTCGTGAATGTCAGCCCCTGCACTAGCTACTGGTTGCGCAGTTACTTGAACGGTGACATTAATTGGCGTTCCCGGGCAGCCCATAGCAGAAGGAGTGATTTGATAATCTACTTCTCCGGACATTGATGGATCAATCGTAGTTAATACTTGAGCGATCAGACTACCTGTTCCTGAGACTGCACCACTCAGGTTTGTGGATGATACGACAACCCAACTAAAAATAGTGCCACTTACGCCATTTGGATTGCTTAGAGCAACCGAAGTAATTTTCCCACTGCAAATCGTCTGTCCGGGAGCAGAAACATCAGGTCTAGGATTAACTTGTACCGTAGTACTCTCCACAACTACAGGGCAGCCGTTAGCGCTGGTCGTAAAAGTATAGGTCACCGTCTGAGGGGTGCTGGTCGTGTTGTCCAGTGTCTCTGTGATCGTGCCGCTCGAACCGATGCTCTGACCCGTGTACCCTACGCTGCCCGATACTCCGGAAGGATAAGTGGCAGTCAGCGTAATCGCTCCGTTTTCCGTTGGAGTAGCGTAGTCTATGTCTACGCCCACGCCTTCACACACTACCGGTGAATTATTGGTCAATGTTTGTACTACGTTCGGGTTCACGGTCACCATGTAGGTTTGCGTGGAAGAGTTTACGCAAGAGCCGGGACTCGGACCGGTTGCGGTCAACGTGTAGGTCACTGTCTGGATCGCATCGCTCGTGTTGATCAGAATATCATCTATCGTGCCGGTGCCGTTCGTCTCGCCATTTATCGAAGCTGGGGCGCTCACGGTCCAGGTGAAAACCGTACCGGATACATCACTGCTCGGGGTGAAGTTCAGCTGATCGCCACTGCATATGTTCTCCGTGGCTGGTAGATTGGTGAACATAGGCGTTGGATCTACTTGTACGGTCACACTCTCCATAACTACAGGGCAGCCGTTAGCGCTGGTCGTAAAAGTATAGGTCACCGTCTGAGGGGTGCTGGTCGTGTTGTCCAGTGTCTCTGTGATCGTGCCGCTCGAACCGATGCTCTGAC
>JBCCSU010000054.1:0-21060 GCA_039199635.1 Bacteroidota bacterium
GCAGATTGAAGAAAATGCGCGCCAACTCACGCAACGAGAAGCAGATTTACTACAATATTTTATTGAAAACAAAGGGCAAGTCTTAAAACGCTCTCAGATACTAGAAAAAATCTGGGGCGAAGATGATTACTTCATGGGCAGAAGCTTAGATGTATTTATTTCTAAGCTGAGAAGCTATTTGAAGCAAGATTCTACCGTAGAGATTGCAAACCTTCATGGTGTGGGCTTTAAATTGGTAACTCAGAATTAATTAATTTAGAAATAAAAAATGGCAACTTTTAACTCCTTAACCCCGAACCTAATGGTAGAAAATGTGGGTGAGACCATCAACTATTATCATGCTGTTCTAGGCTTTGACAAGATTAGCTCAGTTCCTGAGGAAGGAGATTTTGTTTGGGCGAGCATGAGAAAGGATGACGTGAAAATAATGTTTCAAGAGGAGGAAAATTTGAAGAACGATTTGCCCGCGCTCAGCTCGGAAAGCCCTGGTGGCGGCACAACTCTTTTTCTTAAAATCAATGGGGTTGATGATCTATACAACAGAATTTATAAAAAAGCGGACGTAGTAGATGGTTTAAGAGATACTTTTTACGGTGTGCGCGAATTCACTATACGCGATATCAACGGCTATTATCTAACATTCGCAGAACCTATTTCTTTACCTTAAACAACATTAAGTTCAGCCTGTTTTTTACTTGTGCAGCAGGTAAATATAGTTTGGTTTAAAAGAGATCTAAGGTTATCAGATCATGAACCTTTAAGTATTTCAATAGCGGAAGGTATACCGGTTATTTTACTAACCTTTTTGGAGCCGTCACTCATGCGCCAGCCTCAAAGTGATAGTCGTCACTGGCAGTTTGTAACACAAAGTGTAGTAGATCTGAACCAGCGCTTACTTAGCTATAATGCCTATCTGCATAGGGTTGAAAAAGAGGTGGTGGATACCTTTGATGCTCTTCGAAAATGTTATGTGATCAATACCATTTACAGTTACGCAGAAACTGGACTGGCTGTAACTTATGCACGGGATAAGGCCGTTTCAAAATTTTGCGAAAAGCACAATATTAACTGGCGCGAATTCCAGTATTCGGGCGTCATCCGCGGATTAGAGACCCGTAAAACCTGGAGAAAACAGTGGTATGCTAAAATGAAGGAGCCTGTAATTCATCCGGATCTAGCAAAGCTAAAGTCCGTTCCTAAGGATGAGGTACGAGAAGTTATTGGGGGTTCGGAGGTACAAACCTTCAAAGAATCCAGGTTTCAACCGGGAGGAGAAACCTACGCGCATAAGTACCTGTCCTCTTTTCTAGAGGAAAGAGTTACTAATTATAATTCGGGTATCTCCAAACCTGAACAGAGCCGCACTTCGTGCAGTCGGCTTTCTCCCTATCTGGCTTGGGGAAACATATCCATGCGGCAGGTGTATCAAGCGGCTATGGCTAAAAAACCGGAAGTTTCTAATAAAAGAAATATTACCAGTTTTACCTCCCGTTTAAGATGGCACTGCCATTTTATACAAAAATTTGAGACGGAAATGCGGTATGAATCGGAAAACATTAACCGCGGATACAATCAGTTAAGAGGGGACTGGAATGAAGCACATTATCTGGCCTGGGAAAAGGGGGAAACCGGTTATCCACTCGTTGATGCCTGCATGCGCTGCGTCAAAGAGACCGGCTACCTAAATTTTCGCATGCGAGCTATGGTGGTTTCCTTTTTGACCCATCATTTATGGTTAGATTGGAAACGCGGCGCAGATTATTTAGCCGGGCAATTCTTGGATTTTGAACCAGGCATACATTACCCACAATTTCAAATGCAGGCAGGCGTCACAGGAATTAATACCATTCGTATTTATAATCCTGTGAAGCAATCGAAAGAAAATGACCCCGATGCGGTATTCATAAAAAACTGGGTAGCTCAACTGGCCGAGGTGCCACTGGCCCTGATCCATGAACCATGGCGAATGACCGATATTGAGCAAGAGATTTACCATTGTAAACTAAATGAAGACTATCCAAAACCAATTGTAGAAATTAAGCAGACTTACCGGCATGCTGTAAAACAGCTTTATGGCATCAAGAAAAATGCGTTAGTCAGAACCGAAGCAAAGCGAATTTTAGAAAAGCACACCGTTCCAGGCAGAGTAGCTTAGCGCTTAGATATCTTATTACTGGTAATGGATCGCTGCCGGGAACATTTAAAGCGTGTATCTTCCTTGCCGTTGATTCGGTGTTTTGTTACGCGGCCTTGTACTCGTTTGCGCCACATCTTAAAACTTGAAGCCTTCATTTCTCGGCGCATGATCTTAATTACTTCAGATTCAGGCACTCCGAATTGAGCTTTTATGGCATCAAAAGAAGTGCGGTCTTCCCAGGCCATTTCTACAATTCGATCTATCTCTTCAGCACTCAAGTTTTTCATAGTGTAAAAACAGAGTGATGTGATAATTGTTGTATACCAATGGCGCACAAAAAACTCAATCTTCCTGAGAAAACTTGCCTCGTTTGTGAAAGGCCCTTCTCATGGAGAAAAAAATGGGCCAAAGACTGGGAAAATGTCAAATACTGTAGCGAGCGCTGTAAAAGACAAAAAAATAAGACCAGCCTTTTTTAGTCGAAGTCTAATTTCATTTCGCCTCTGAAAGACAGCTTGATGATCATATCTAGTTCTTCCTTAGTAAATCCTAAACGCTCCGCTACGGTTTTACAGAGCGAATATTCATCTGCGCTGAACTCGCCATCAGCAATAGCCAGACTTAACATTTGAATAAGCTGGGTCTCCCGGTCCTCCTCTCTTTCAGGAATAACATGAAAAAATTCACTACCTCTCGAGAGCCAGTCTTGGAGCTTTTCCTCTGAGAAACCCGCTGATGCCGCCGCTTCTCGAATTACTTCCATCTCTTTTTCATCAATGTTACCATCGGCACCCGCCAGGGCTATTAAATTTTTGAGATTAGACTCACACATTTTTCGACTTAACGCCTCTCCCAAACCGTCATAGCCTAGTTTTTCAGCAATGGTTAAGCAGAGGTCATACTCGTCTTGTGAAAAAGTATCATCGGCGGTGGCCATGCCTATCATATCAATGAGGTGATTTTCTCTATCCGCATCGTTTTCAGGAATTGAAAGCATGATATTATCCGCATCTTTGATCCAAGCATCTAGCTCAGCTTCAGATACCCCAGCTTCTTCCGCCGCATGTCGCAAAATACTAAGCTCAGCCTCATCAATACTACCGTCTGAAAAAGCAAGAACAACTAAATTTTTAATGTGGGTTGATCGATTCATATCCTATCTTTGATGTAAGATTTCTACACTTTATCTGCCGTAAAACATTCATCGTAAATAATTTCACGCTTAATTCAGCTGGAATATAGTAAACATCCATGTAATAAATCAAATAAATATTAAAGATTTGATCGTGTGTTGATGAAATGAAAAAGATGATTCTCATAAGGCTCAACAGCCATGTAGAACTATTTTGCCCAAAACACTATTATTGAAAAGGAAATACAAATAAGAAATCATGAAAAAAATAAATAAGTCAGCCCTTAGTCTATTGCTCTTAGTTGCCATATTTTTTGGAGTGGTTTCATGCCAGGATGATGACAGCCCAGATGCCAACCCGGTTAATCAATGGATCTTTACTGAGATGGATCTTTGGTATTTCTGGCGAGAAGAGATGCCTAGGGATATCAATCAAACGCTCGCGCCGGAAGCGTATTTTGATAATTTGCTTTTTCCGGGAGACCGGTTTTCAATAATAGTATCTGACTTTCAGAATCTTATAAACTCTCTGGACGGGGTCACACTAGAAGCCGGCTACGAGGTCTCTTTTTTTAGAGAAACAGGAACTAATAATGTCATAGGGGCTGTAACTTATGTTAAAGACCCTAGCCCTGCTAAAGATGCTGGCATACGTAGGGGTGATCTTATAGAAGCTGTAAACGGCCGCTCTATGGATGTGGATAATTTTGGAAGCGTATTTTCTGAAACCTTTCAAAATCATAGTATTACCTATCTGCGTTTTAACGAGTCATCAGAAGTTTTCGAAGAACAGTCTTCTGAATTTGTGGTAGAACAGGTGATAGAAAACCCTAATTTTTTAGATAGCATATATACCTCTCAGAACGGAAAAAAGGTGGGGTATTATGTTTATAATTTCTTTCGCAGAGGGGTAAATGGCCGTTCGGAATACAGCGAAGAAATGGATGATATTTTTGCTTCTTTTCAATCTGCAGGAGTAGAAGAACTTATTCTTGATCTGAGGTATAACGGAGGAGGCTCGGTAGATGCAGCAGCTGATTTAGCCAGTTTAATAGCCCCAGGAGTATCTTCAGAAGATAATTTATATACGAATAGATGGAACCCGATAGTGGAAGAAGCTATAACAAATGATGAGCGCTTTGGACCGGATTTTTTCATCGGAAAATTTTTGGACAAGCCGTTTAATATTGGAGCTCAGCTCACCGCTGATCGTGTTTATATTCTTACCGGAAATGGTACCGCCAGCGCCAGCGAGCTGATTATCAATGGGCTTACTCCGTTTATGGATGTGATCATAGTGGGTGATACTACCGTGGGAAAAAATGTAGGGTCCATTCCGCTTGAGGATGCTGAAAATGAAAATAATAATTATGGCCTCCTACCCATTACTTTTCAAATAGAAAATAGTCTGGGCCAGTCAGATTATGCCAATGGTTTTATTCCTGGTCCGCAGTACTTGGTCAATGAGTTACAAATACCATTGAAGCCATTGGGTGACGTTGAAGAACCACTATTGGCTACAGCCTTAGCAGATATTGATGGTCAGTTGACCGGAAGGAAAAAGGCAGCACAATTATCAGCGTACCCTACTTTGCTGACGAGTAAGGAGCTTAAAGCTTTTAAAAACGAGCTTATTTTGGATTTACCAAATCAATAAACTATTGTTTATAGCATATACTAATTATATTAGTATATGCACGATCAATACAGAAAAGGGCGCGGCTCACAAATTCAGGTCTCTAATCAGTTTCTGGCCACAGAGTATGTAACGTTACATCCTGAAGGGCTTGATGAGCCACTCCTGAATAATACTATCCCCACCCAAGTCTTTTATGAGACCGCCAAAAAAATTGTAAATAAAGTTACCAGCCCTGATGTAGGCATGGAGTATTCGTTAAATCCATACCAAGGGTGTGAACACGGCTGTATTTACTGTTACGCTCGCACTACGCATGAATTCTGGGGCTATAACGCCGGTATAGATTTTGAATCTAAGATCATTGTTAAGAAGAATGCGGCAGATTTACTGGAGAGATGCTTGTTACAGAAAAGCTGGAAAGCTTGTCCAATTGTACTTTCCGGAAATACGGACTGCTACCAACCGCTGGAAAGAAAGCTGGGCATAACCCGTTCACTATTAAAGATATTCAGTAAGTATAGACATCCGGTGGCAATCATCACCAAAAATGCACTTGTGGTCAGAGACCTTGATTTATTAAGTGAGCTCGCTCAAGATGATCTGGTTATGGTGATACTATCCATTACATCGCTGGATGAAAAGCTTAGGTTATTACTAGAGCCAAGAACAGCCTCGGCAGTAAAAAAGATGAAAGCCATCAACACACTTTCTAAAGCGGGAGTACCTGTATCTATTATGAACGCCCCGGTTATACCAGGCTTAAACCATCATGAAATTCCCGCTATCATAAAACAAGCTGCAGAAAATGGTGCCGTTAGAGCAGGTTACACCACTGTGCGACTTAACGGTAAAATAGCCGATGTCTTTCACGACTGGTTGGTTAAGAACTTCCCGGATAGAGCGGAAAAAGTTTGGAACCAAATTAAAGAATTGCATGGAGGTAGTGTATCCGATTCGGAATTCGGTCGTAGAATGAGAGGCGAGGGTAACTACTCCGATATTATAAGGCAACTCTTCGCTCATTCTGTGAAAAAATACATGTCAAAAACATCAAAACCGATCCTGAACACGGATAAATTCAGGAAGGGAGGCAATTACCAATTGTTCTGAAAGATAAATTCTAATTGTCGGCAAGCTGATAAACATAATTCTAGCTGGCGCGTTGAAATGCTCATAAACGGAATGCTATGAAACGGATAAGAGTAGTTATAATTTTCAGCGCGTTGTTGGCGTTTGCTACGTGTAATACACGAGGTAATAATGATAACCCTGCAATTTCTATCACACCCGAACAGGCGGAAAAGCTAGACACGGCATACTTGGCAAGCGGCTGTTTCTGGTGCACTGAAGCAGTTTTTGAAAGGGTAAAGGGTGTTTATGATGTAGTTTCTGGATACAGTGGCGGTCAGAAAAAAAATCCTGGCTACAGAGAGGTTAGTGCGGGAGCTACTAACCATGCGGAGGCGGTCAGAGTCATGTATGATCCGGATGAGGTGGACTATGCTACGCTGATCGAAATTTTCTTTGGCTCTCATGATCCTACTACCTTGAACAGGCAAGGTCCTGATGTGGGTAAACAATACCGATCTGCCATTTTTTATCTGACTGAGGAGGAGAAACAAATAGCGGCTAACATTAAAATGAAGCTGGAGGCTAACGGTACATTTAAAGATCCAATTATCACTGAAATAACAGCCTTTGATACATTCTGGGATGCAGAAGATTATCATCAGAATTACTATGAAATACACCCCAACCAGCCCTACATACTCTCGGTTTCAAAACCTAAGGTGGAAAAGTTTATGAAGCAGTTCAAAGACAAGCTGAAAGAACAGTATAAATAAAGCCATTATAGAGGCTTTTTGCGTATCTTAAAAGAAAAAGTCTCTTGTTGTGCCGTTAGAAATTCAGCCTAAAGAAAACCTTCCTGTAAAACCTAAGAACCTCAATAATACCTATCTCATAGAATCAGCTTGGGAGGTTTGCAACCAAGTAGGAGGTATCTACACTGTGATCCGATCTAAAGTGCCAGTAATGACCTCACAGTGGGAGGATCGCTATTGTCTTTTAGGTCCTATTGTAGATCAGGATGTGAGCGCAGAGTTTGATCCTATTGAAGAGCCAACAGGCCCCTTCGGTAAGGCTGTGGAGCGGATGCGGGAATTAGGCCATGATGTGCTTTACGGTACTTGGTTGGTAACGGGCCGTCCTCTAACGGTATTGGTGCAAATAAATGAAACGCTTTCTAAGTCAGAAGAGATACGAAAGCGGCTGGAACTTGAGCATGGTGTTAACATTTATGCTGACGATGAATTGCAGCGAAATGTCATGGCGTTTTCTGATTTAAGCATGACCTTCCTCAGCCTCTTAGCTGAAGAGATCAATAAATCTAAAAAGAAGCTCATTACACATTTCCATGAATGGATGGCCTCTATCCCGCTCCTGGATATTCATAAGAAAAAGCTCCCGGTGAAAACAGTTTTTACCACTCACGCTACTTCCGTGGGACGTTATTTGGCCATGAACGATGAGAACTTTTACAATTCATTGCACAAATACCATTGGAAACACCATGCAGAGCACTTCCATATTCTCCCTATTGCTCAAATAGAACGTTTTTGTGGCCAGGCTTGTGATGTTTTAACGACGGTGAGTGAGGTTACGGCCAAAGAATGCAAAGTGTTTTTTGGAAGGGAACCTGACCATATTACGCCCAATGGGCTGAACATAACCCGATTTGTGGCCTATCATGAGGTCCAAAATTTGCATCAGGAATATAAAAGCAAAATTCATGAATTTGTCATGGGGCATTTTTTTCACAGCTGCCCTTTTGATCTTGATAATGCCTTATATTTTTTTACTTCAGGCCGCTACGAATACAAGAATAAGGGTTATGACCTCACCCTGCACGCGCTCACTTTATTAAATGAGATGATGAAGAAGGCCAAGATGGATCAAACGGTAGTTATGTTTTTTATTACCCGTAGGCCTACATGGTCAATTAACCCCGTGGTGTTACAGCTGAGGGGTGTTATGAATGAGATTAGAAATACCTGTGAGGAAATCGAAAATCAGATAGGTGATAGGATGTTTTACGCAGCTGCGGGTGAGCAGAAAGATTTTCGACTGCCGGACATCAATTTAATGGTTGATGACTACCTAAAGCTAAAGTACCGCAGGATCCTACAGTCCTGGAAGTCTGATAACTGGCCAATAGTAGTCACACATAACCTTAAGGATAATGACAATGACGAAATCTTACAATACCTGCGGAACGCACCGCTGGTGAATAATCCAAAAGATAAAGTCAAAGTAGTATATCACCCTGACTTTATTGATACCACCAACCCTTTATTTGGAATGGATTATGGTGAGTTTGTTCGAGGGTGTCACTTAGGGATATTTCCGAGCTTTTATGAACCGTGGGGCTACACTCCGTTAGAGTGTTTAGCCAGGGGGGTGCCTGCCATTACCTCTGATTACACTGGCTTTGGAGATTACGTAGGAACTTACTTCCCTGACCATGAAGACTATGGTGCCTATCTACTTACCCGGCACAAGCGTAGACCCGAAGTGGTAGCAAAAGATTTAGCAATTAAAATGTTCAACTTTATTCAGCTTTCGCGGAGAGACCGTATGGTACAGCGAAATAAGGCTGAAGATCTCTCGGAACATTTCGATTGGGCGCAGCTGGTAAAGCATTATAATGCTGCGTATGAACAAGCGGTAAAGTCTTAGATACTACTTACTCGTCAAAATCCATTTCTACCTGCTTGCGAAGAATATCCTCCATGTTTTCGCGCTCCCGGATAACATGGGCTTCACCCTTATAGACTAAAACTTCCGCAGGCTTATACCGGGAGTTATAGTTAGAAGCCATAGAAAATCCATAAGCTCCGGCATTTTTTATAGCCAGTACATCACCCTCGCGTACTTCATGTATTTTTCGGTCCCAGCCAAAAGTATCTGTTTCACAAATGTATCCTACCACAGTATATACCCTTTGGATACTGTTTGGATTTGTGATATTGATGATTTCATGATACGAGTCATACATCATAGGCCGCATGAGGTGATTCATTCCGGAATCAACACCCACAAAGGCTGTGGCCGGTGTTGTTTTGATCACATTGACTTTTACTAGCAAACAACCGGCCTCGCTTACCAGGTACTTTCCAGGCTCAAACCACATTTCCAGCTGCTTGCCATACGTACTGCAAAAGCTATCAAAAGCATTGCCCAGCTTTACGCCAAGATCATATACATTAGTTGTGATGTCACCTTCTTTATACGCCACTTTAAATCCACTCCCAAAGTCGATGAACTCCAGATTTGGAAAATCCTGTGCTATTCCAAAAAGTATTTCTGCCATTTTTAAGAAGACATCCGCATCTAAAATGTCCGACCCGGTATGCATATGAAGGCCAATTACGTTGACGTTATTCGACTTTACTACACGCAACAAATGCGGTAATTGGTAAATAGAAATACCAAATTTTGAGTCTACGTGACCGGTGGAAATCTTGGTATTTCCACCCGCCATGATATGTGGATTTAAGCGAATACAGCAAGGAACTTGGTCTCTATACTTATGACCGAACTGCTCGAGAATAGAAATATTATCTATATTGATC
This sequence comes from Bacteroidota bacterium, assembly GCA_039199635.1. Lineage (GTDB taxonomy): Bacteria > Bacteroidota > Bacteroidia > Cytophagales > Cyclobacteriaceae > Fulvivirga. The sequence continues at coordinate 9,543 of JBCCSU010000054.1, forward strand.
ATAAGTCCTTTTTCTACGCCTTCTACTATTTCCTCAAAAGAAATACAGTTAGGCGTGAAGAGGATGTCTTTGGGTTTAAAACCTGCTTTCAGAGCTATATCTGCTTCTTGCGCTGATACCACATCTACACCTGCTCCGTGCTTTTTCATTAACTTGAGTATGGAGAGGTTTGTCAATGCTTTCGCCGCATACTTAATCTTTACATTTTGATTTGAAAAAGCATTTTTCAGATTTTGAAGCTGATGTACTATTTTATCAGCATCGTAAACATACAGCGGGGTGCCGAAGCGCTTTGCAATGTCCGTAAGCTTTAACCCTTGTATTTTATAGGAATTATTTTTTAGTTCCATAACCTCAAATTAAGCCGTCAAAAGTAGTAATCAAGTATCGTATTACCATAGTTTATCAGCCTATGAATGCTCTTTTAAGTTTGTTTGTTTACCGATTTGACGAATAATAGCGAAAAATAAGTGCAGCCCCCTGTTAATCAATTATTTATGTCGGATTATGGTACCACGGTAATCGTCACTTAATAGCACAGACTCATTTTTCGGAAAATTGCATCGTCCAAAATTTCAAAATGATAACCTAAATGGAAAGTATTCAAGTTTGTTACACCTACTTTACGTCTATGTATCCTGCCTAACTAGCCCGAAAAAGAAAACTTCATTGATAATTAGCCGGAAGCTGGCGGCTTTTGGTGAGCTGCTCGAAAGCATATCCCATTTTCAATAGCTTTTCTTCTTCAAATGGCTTGGCTATGAAGGTAAGCCCTATGGGGTTGCCAGATTCTGTATATCCCATGGGTACAGTAAGGCAAGGATACTTGGCTACCGCAGCCTGACCAGCATTCCAGTTATTGATAGACAGTACCACATCTAAATTATGTTTGCTCATCGGCTGTTCAAAAAATGCTTTACCAGCCTCATGTAATTTCTTTTTTAATTCTTGATGCTCCTCCTCAGTCAGATTAGTTTCTAAAATACCGTCGAATCTACCTTGACCGTAGGGTATCCGAATCAAAGTATCCATTTTATTAAACCGAACTACATCCACTACTGATTTAATGGATACATTTTCAGAAGCATGCTTGCTCAAATATTCCGGGAGATCAATTTTCATATCTGCGCTTAATAAAGTGCCAAAACCTTCAAAATCCATCTTTTCCGGTTCGAATGCAATGATTATACCGCCTGCATCTTTTATCTTCTCCACGGATAATTGGTAGATAGAGTCTGAAAGAAACTGTTTATTAACCCCAAAACGAATGCCTTGAAGATTACTTTCGCGGAGGTTTTTCCAATACGCTATACCTTTAGGATTATTTTTTGTAGCCGGATCTTTAGCGTCTTCACCACTCATGGCAGAGGCGAGAATCGCATTATCAGTGACATTTCTGGTCATGGGGCCTGGTGTGTCTAGAGTGCTGGATATAGGTACAATTCCATCACGGCTAAACAAACCTACGGTGGGCTTAAGGCCTACGATAGAGTTAGAGCTGGACGGAGATAAAATAGAACCAGAGGTTTCCGTGCCAATGGCCGCTGCGGCGTAGTTAGCGGCCATAGCTACTCCACTCGCTGAGCTGGAACCACCGGTATCGTATTTTCTTCTTCCATAGGGGTTTAACGTTTGACCTCCCATGGCGCTGTAACCGTTAGGATTAACAATACTCAAAAAGTTAGCCCATTCACTTAAATTAACTTTACCTAAAATAATCCCACCTTTCGCTTTAATTCTATTTACAATAAACGCATCGGAAGCTTGATTGTCTTTCAGCGCTACAGCGCCCGCCGTAGTAGTTAATCCTGTGAAATTGATATTATCTTTTAGCAGGATAGGCATTCCGTAGATAGGATGGTCGGTCGTAGATCTTTTTTCATCTTTTTCACGAGCCTCCTTTACGGCATGAGGGTTGATTGAAATAATAGCGTTTAAAAATGTACTGGAGTCATTTTCATATTTTATTATTCTATAGAGATACCATTGGGTAAGCGATTCATAAGATAGTTTTTCCGACTCAATGTGAGATTGAATAGTAAGAATATCTTGTTCTAAAATCAGCGGTTTAAGCTTCTGGTAATCCTCCTCTGAGAAATAGGCAATTTGATCTGCAACGTTTTTCCATACTTCATTTTTGTCTGTAACCTTTGATTGAATGAGTTTATACCGCATCCTCTGGGATTCATGATCAGCATTTTGGGCTATTTCTGCTGATTCATCGTAGGGATTCCAGGGTTGGATTATGGTCTTCGGTTGTTCTGGGGAAGGCTCACAGGCGGTCATTCCAAGCAGCCCCACCCAGCAGATTGTAGTTAATATTCTTGCATTCATATGGCGATATTTAGTGGCTATAGTTCCAGTGAAACTACCGCATCTCCCGTAAAATAGTATGAAAAAGGTAGAATTCCTGAAACGGTTTTTCGCAATCCCCCTCAAAAAGAATTTTGTTTTAGAATGGAGGTAGATATATTCTTGTGATGGGAGCTAGCGTGAAAAGATAAAAAGAGCGATACAGGATCTACCGCTCTTTTTAATGTTGTTGTTTATTTTGAGTTTTTACTTTCAGCCTTTGATCTTAACCGAAAGCTTATTGAATTGAACGGAAGTGGTGTCGCGGTGGATGTTAATCTACCGTTAAGCGGTGTTAAAAGATGTTAAATTGAAATCTTTGGCATTTCTATGGGGTAATTTTGAAACATGAAGAAGACTACTATATGGATAATTGTGGTAGCCATGTCACTGGCGCTTTTGGGTCTGTGTGGTTTTCAAGTATACTGGATTAACAACGCCATTGCCTTAAACCAAGAGCGGTTTAATCGCACCATCCGTGCTACGCTAAGCGAAATTGTAAGTAAGCTGGAACGACAGGAAGCCATACAGCTTACGGCAGAAACACTTTCCAGCCTGAAAGAAAACAGTATCAAATCTGTTAATGTAGAGCGAACAGATAGCCTTTCTAGGATATTTATAAAAATAGATTCATCCCAAAATCAAAAGCAGCAAATATTTATCAGTCCTGATACACCAAAGATGACTTTTAAAATGTTTGCAGAAGCTAACTTTCGGGGTGACACGATAAATCGGCCTATAAAAGAACGGCTGAGCAACAAATCAGAGATAGTAGATGTGGTATTGGAACAGTTTTTCACCACAAAACGTGATATTTCTGACCGATTAAGCTATAAGCTGTTAGATTCGTTACTAGGGCATAGCCTTCGGGATAAAGGCATTAATCTTTCCTATGAATTTGCCGTGTGGAATTCTTCAGAAGATACGCTGATACTCAGTAACGTGAACAATCAGGTCCGTACTGTAAAAGCATCTGATTTTAAAGCCACCCTCTTCCCGAATGATCTGTTTGGTAACGTAAATTATCTTATGCTCAACTTTCCTGATCAGACCCAATATCTATTTGGTCAAATTTGGTCTACTTTGGCAGCTTCTATACTTTTTGTCTTGATCATAGTAGGAAGTTTTAGCTATGCCATTTTTATAATTTTCAGGCAAAAAAAGCTATCTGAGATAAAAAACGATTTTATCAATAACATGACGCACGAGTTTAAAACGCCGATAGCAACGGTTTCATTAGCTTGTGAGGCTATGCAGGAGGCACAGGTCCGTGGTGATGAGCAAACCTTTATGCGTTACGTTGGCATGATCCGCGATGAAAATAAGCGCCTGGGTGATCAGGTAGAAAAAGTACTGCAAGCAGCCATCTTGGAGAAAGATTCTTTCAAATTAAAAATTGAGAAAACCAATATTCTGGAATTGCTCCACACCGTATTGGATAAGGTTAGAGAGCAGGTAAGCGCGGTGAATGGAGAGCTCATGATAGATTTTAGATCTTCTGATAATTTTTTAATGGCTGATAAGCATCACCTTACAAATTTATTTTACAACCTCCTTGATAACGCCATAAAGTATTCAAAAGACAAGGTAAATATCTTAATCAGGACCTTTAATGAAGGTGATACCATATCTGTGGAGGTACAGGATCAGGGTATTGGCATGAATCGAGAAGAGTTAAATAGAATTTTTGACAAGTTCTATCGTGTTCCTACCGGTAACAGGCACGATGTCAAAGGTTTTGGCTTAGGATTAAACTACGCTAAAACAATTGTAAACCTTCATAAAGGAAGCATTTCTGCTGTTTCTGAACCTGCTAAGGGGAGTACTTTTATTATTAAACTACCACTCAATGATGAATAGCGAACAGAAAGAGATTTTGCTGGTAGAGGATGATGAAAACCTTGGGCAGATATTGAGTGAGTACCTCCAAATGAAGGGCTATGGCTGCATTTTATGTAGAAACGGAGAAGAGGGGCTGGATCGCTTCAAAGAGCAGCCTTTTGATCTTTGTATCCTCGATGTAATGATGCCGAAAAAGGATGGCTTTACCCTGGCAAAAGAGATCCATGGCTTATCCAGTGAAACTCCATTTCTCTTTCTTACGGCGAAATCTATGAAGGAAGATGCTATTAGAGGTCTTTCCATTGGTGCAGAGGATTATATTACCAAGCCCTTCAGCATGGAAGAGCTACTGTTAAGGCTTAACATAATTTTTCGAAGGCTTAACGGATCGGTAAAATCAGAACAGACTACATTCGACATTAGTAAACTTAGTTTAGATGTGCAAACCAGGAAGCTAAGTATTAACGGAATTCAGAGAACCTTAACTACAAAGGAAAATGAATTGCTGAAATTACTCTGTATTAATATGGGCAATACGGTCTCCCGGAAAGACGCATTGATACATATCTGGGGTGATGATACTTATTTTAATGCACGCAGCATGGACGTATACATTGCTAAAATCCGTAAGTATTTGAAGGAAGATGAAAAGCTTCAGGTGATCACCATTCACGGAGAAGGTTTCAAGCTGATCAGAATCTGAAAAAGTGAGGCTTGGGATGGGTTAAATTATAGGCTAGCCTGCCCTTTTCTAATTGTAATTGTGCTTCATTTTTTTTAATTTCATCCTTCACGCAAAATTGAACCTGCGCGGTATTTTCATTTTTAGTCTAACCCGGTAATATTTCTTTGTATGATCCAAATTATACCTTCTATAGCTATTCGAGATGGTAAAGTAATTCGCTTAAAACAAGGCGATTTTTCTAATGAAAAGGTATACGATGAGAGCCCTATAGACTTGGCAAAAGGTTTTCAGGATCACGGTATTGAGGTAGTACATTTAGTAGATCTGGACGGGGCTAGAAGAGGCCAACCTGTTAATTATCATATATTAGAAGCTATTGCAGGCTATACAGATTTAAAAGTTGACTTTACGGGAGGTATTCATACCGATGGAGATATTAGCAAGGCCTATGAATACGGGGCTAGCTACATTACTGCGGCAAGTATTGCGGTAAGCAGAAAAGAATTGTTCGCTTCCTGGATCATCTCCTACGGCCGCGAAAAAATAACGCTCGGGGCTGATGCGCGCGATGGTAAAATTGCAATCCGTGGTTGGGAAAAAAATACGGATTTAGATATCATGGATCATATTGACTATTTCTATTCCAGGGGACTGAAGTATGTGAAAACAACTGATATCTCTAAAGAAGGTATGTTAGAAGGGCCTGCCGTAGACCTTTACAAGAAGATCATTGACCGGTTTCCTGATATCTGTGTGCTGGCCAGTGGTGGAGTGAGAAGTATTGAAGATATAGAGGCACTTAATGATGCCGGAGTATTTGCTGTAATTTTTGGGAAAGCCTTTTACGAAGGTAAAATGAAACTTAAAGACCTCGAAAAATTTATCTTAGCCAAATAAGTTAGGCGTACAACAGTCTGCATTGGATTCGAGATCAACTATTATTGATCGATAACGTCGGCAAACTTGAACTTTTGTATGATGTAATAAAGAAAATTAAAAGAGACCGGATTCTCGGGATCTACCGGTGTGCTAACAGGTTCAACCGGATTATAAATCGGTTTTGGCTCAATGTTCTCTCGAGAAGTTTCTACCTCTTTAGCCGGTCGCTGTATTTCAGTATTTTCAACTTCTACTTCCTGCTTGATTCTTTTTTCTCTCTTCTTATTATCTTTTTCTTCTTCTGTGTAAGGACCGTCAGGCGTTACATATTCAGTGTCTTCTTCGTTTTCAAGAATTTCTTCGTTATCACGTAGAAATTCTCCCTCCTGCGCCTTGATCTCAGAGGAAATTCCACTACAAAAGGCCGCGATTAAAACAAAAGACAAACAAAAAGAAAACGATTTTTTCCGCATTTCTCTGTTAAAAGGTAATTAATATACGTAGAACGCTACATATTGTTGCGAAAATTTGAGCATCGTGTACTTTTATTCCTATAATTTAACAGAACGATTGTAAAATGAACCATATCACCTGGGCCGATTTTCAAAAAATAGATATACGTGTGGGTACGATAGTAGCTGTAGAAATGTTCCCTGAGGCAAGGAAGCCGGCCTTTCTATTGAAAGTAGATTTGGGCGATTTGGGGATTAAAAAGTCAAGCGCTCAGATTACACATCTATACCGGCACAATGAACTTTTAAAAAAGCAGGTACTATGTGTAGTTAATTTTCCGCCGAAACAAATTGGCCCCCACCTTTCGGAAGTACTGATTACTGGTTTTAACAATGGAAAAGGTGAAATAGTATTGGCGCAACCTGACAGAGACTTTTTAGTACCCAATGGATCACGCTTGATCTAATGAAGAATGAATTTATTATAAGACCGCTTAGTCGGGATTTACTCACAGATATGTACCTCACTTTTCTGGATTCTTTTTCTGATTATCAGATAACTTTCAAGCTCAGCAAAAAGCAATTCGTTGAAAAGTTTGTACGAAAGCTGAACATTGATTTTGAGCACTCGGTAGGTGTGTGGAATGCTACTCAGGGGATGGAGGCTTTCATTTTCACTTCCATTTCAGAATATCAAGGTAAACGTACCGCCTATAACGGCGGAACGGGCGTTAGACCTAAAGCCAGAAATAATGGGCTAGTTTATAAAATGTATGAAGCTCTGCTTCCAAAACTACAATCTGCTGGAGTAGAAGTTTGCCTGTTGGAAGTGTTGGAAAACAACGAAAAAGCTATTCAGGCTTATAAAAAAGTAGGGTTTAGCACTACAGGCTTGTTAAAATGCTACAAACTTCACTACCCATTCCGTTTCCGTAAAAAGCAAAGTGGTATAACTTTTAAATACGTAGATACTCCTCAAACTAAGCTTTATCACACTTTTATAGATCAAAAGGCTTCATTTTTGGATGTCCTAATCCTGCGGCATCAGTTTGAACAAGAGCGCATTATAGAAGCTTATGACCGCAATAAGTGCATTGGGTTTTTAATTTATCAACCGAAATTCTCCAGGATCAACGTATTGGCAGTATCACAAGTGTATCGCCGACTTGGTGTAGCCAGCGAGCTACTAAGTGAAATGATAAAAAACGAGAGCTTTAAGCATATAACTGTACTCAATGTTCCTGAAGAATCGTTAGCTTTAAATAGCTTCTTTTCAAATCTCGGTTTCATCAATGAGCTAAATCAATATGAAATGAGAATGGCGCTTCCCAAATGAATAGCTGAATATTTTCCAGTATGCCATTATTTAGTGAGTTAGAAAAAATTTTAAATGGGGAGATCATAAACCTGACTCATGATGACTATATCACTTATTTAATAACGGATAGCCGCAAAGCCACTCTAATAAAAGGATCTATCTTTTTTGCCATAGAAGGGGAGCGTCATGATGGGCATAAATACTTGCAAGACCTTTTTAACAAAGGCATTGAAAATTTTGTAATTGAAAAACCCGTTTTCCTTCATGATAAGGCCAATGTAATTAAAGTAGATTCTTCTTTACGTGCTCTGCAGGCTTTAGCTATTTATCACCGAAAAAAATTCGATTTACCAGTAGTAGCCATTACCGGTAGCAATGGAAAGACGATCGTAAAAGAGTGGCTTTACCGGCTTCTGGCCTCATCTAAAAATGTGGTAAAGAGCCCCCGAAGTTATAACTCACAGTTAGGTGTTCCTTTATCTGTATGGGGGATCGGCCCAAAACATGATTTGGGAGTGTTTGAAGCCGGAATCTCGCAGCCAGGTGAAATGGAAAATCTTGAAAAAGTGATTCAGCCTACCATTGGTATTTTCACGAATCTAGGTTCAGCTCATGATGAGGGTTTTGCCTCCAGAAAGCAAAAAGCGCAGGAAAAAGCGAAGCTCTTTAAGAATACAAACTATGTTATTTACCAAAGAGGAAACTCGATTTTAGATGATTTGCTTGAAGCTAAAGGCTTTTCCTGGGGGGTGCACCCTAATTGTGATGTTCTTATCAAATCACACAAAAAACAAAGCATTACTCTGGAATATGAAAATACAGAATACAAACTGCGGCTGCCTTTTGAGGACCTAATCTCTACTGAAAATGTAATGCACGCCATTGCTCTTATGCTTAAGCTCAATCTGAGCCTAGAGCAGATACAAAGTGGCCTTAACCTTCTATCCGGAGTAAAAATGAGGCTGGAAATGAAACGAGGTATCAAAGGCAGCTACATTATAGATGATAGCTACAATAACGATTTTGTGGGCTTACAAACAGCTTTGGAATTCCTTAAAACTGCTGGTACTTCGAAAAAGGCGGTAATACTTTCTGATATTCCACAGTCCGGAACCGAAGCTAAATTGCTTTATCAAGAGTTAGCTGAATTAATAAAGGCGGCGCAACTCCATCAGTTTGTAGGTATCGGGCCAGAGCTTCATCAGTTTTCGGAGCTTTTTGGTCAGAATGTACAGTTTTATAGGTCTACAGAGGAGGCTATTGCTAATCTCCACCGGTTAGACATCGCAAATTCTACTTTATTGGTGAAAGGTGCCCGGTCTTTCCAATTAGAAAACCTGGTCATGCGGCTGGAAGAGAAAAACCATGGAACCCGATTTGAAATTAATCTTGACGCACTTAGCCATAATCTCAATTTTTACCGTAGCCTGCTCAATGAGAATACTAAACTTATGGTGATGGTAAAAGCCTTTGGTTATGGTGCTGGTAGCTTTGACGTAGCTAACTTATTGGCTTATCACAATGTAGATTACCTGGGTGTGGCTTACACTGATGAGGGGATTGCCTTACGCGAGCAGGGCATTCGACTGCCCATTATGGTAATGAACCCTTCACCTGGAAGTTACGATAAGCTCGTCACCTACCAATTGGAGCCTGAAATTTATAGCCTTGATCAGCTTAAAAATTTGGAATTTGCCATCAACGATCCTATAGGTATCCACCTTAAGTTGGAAACAGGGATGAACCGTTTGGGCTTTTCAGCCACGGACCTGGATGAACTAATGCACTTATTACGAGCTAATGCGAAAGTAAAAGTAAAAAGCTTGTTTAGCCATTTGGCAGGAGCTGATGCTCCAGAGCACGAGAGTTTTTCAAAAGAGCAGATAGAACGTTTTGAAAAAAGTGCTGACTATCTGTGTAGCGAACTGAATATTCACCCTTTGAGGCATATTTTAAATTCTCCCGGTATCACGCGTTTTCCTCAGCATCAATTAGATATGGTAAGATTGGGAATTGGGCTATACGGAATAGATACCAATCAATACTATCAAAACGGGTTGGCTACCGTTGGCACACTTAAAACAGTAATATCTCAAGTGAAGCATGTTAAGAAGGGAGAAACTGTAGGTTACGGACGCATGGGTTTGGCTAGTGATGACATGGCGATAGCTACAATCGCTATTGGTTACGCCGATGGGTTTTCCAGAGCTTTCAGCCAAGGGGTTGGAAAGGTGTGGACTCATGGTACTCAGGTTCCTGTGGTGGGGAATGTGTGTATGGATATGGCCATGATTGACGTTACCGGTTTGCCAGTGAAAGAGGGTGATGAAGTGGAAGTATTTGGCCAAAATCTTTCTTTACAGGACGTAGCCAAAAGTATTAACACCATTCCTTATGAAATCTTAGCTACCATAGGTGGACGGGTGAAGCGTACTTATTACTCTGAGTAGATAAACTCTACCAATCGTTACATGTTACCTTAGGTATGAGAAAGCTATGGATTGCCGTATTTTCTGCACTGGTGGGTTGTTCAGTTAACGCAGATAAAAAAGTATCGCTGGAAAATTTTGAATTCAAAACCGGTGATGATACTGAGCTTTTTTTCAAAAATGTGCGTCAATCGTATTATGATTTGGAGGAAAATAAAGTGGCTAACTTCAATTTATTTCGATTCAAAGACAGGATTCAGAGTGACACACTTCCCGTTCTCAACCTCGCCATAGTCATAAACTTTTTACAGGACGAAGCTTATTTGTTCTTAGAACCGAATGATTCGCTGGCCACACAAGATCCTTTAGTTATCAAATGGCAAGATCCTGAAAACAAAACTAATGGCCTTCATGAATTAGGTAGCCCAAACCGAGAAGGCATGTTGCGCTTTGCTGATAAGCTCTATCAGGGGATCAAAGCCAATCATCAGTTTAGCCTACCGAATGACCTTCCCATCCTTGCGACTAAAACCGAACGCGAAGCCTTTAGAATCACTATGGCTGATTACTATCGATTGACCCGGCTAGAATAAAGCTAAGAATACCTCAAAAAGGCTAAGATATACCCTAGGTAGGGTATTTCATGGGCTGGTATTTTTTGTGAGGTTTGAATAACTGTTAAAGCAAATACTCATGAAAAAATTCAAGTCTTTCCAATCTTTTACTGACGAAGTCTCTAAAGATGATTCACTACGAGCGGAATTGATCTCTGACCCTGAGGCGGCACTTAATCGTGTAAAAATCGAAGACAAGTGGGTGTATAGAATGGCAATCTGGTTTTTAGGGATAGTGGTTATGATTGTAGTGGTCGGAACCTTGTTCGTTTATAAAGAGGGTGATACACCAGAGTTTCTAATTGCCCTGGCCTCAACGGCCATGGGAGCTATAGCAGGACTTATTTCTCAGAATTCTTAAATAAAAATATAATTATGAAAAATTCGAACTCGTTTGAACTTCCACTGCTTAATCGGCCCCTCGTTGTACCTACTCACGCTGACCATGATGAAAATATTCAGCACTCCATCCCAGCTTTCTGGATAATTTTTATTGTAAAGCAAGGTGCCGTTATTAAAGAAACAGTTTGTGATAGAAGTAATCAAAAATTAGATAGGCATTATAGTACTAACGAAAAAGCTCCAAGCAGTCATAAAACCACCAAATTAAGTAATTGGACACCTGCTGTCGAAAAAAAGAGAGAAACATTTTCTCATAATAATAATGACTACGATATGGTGTATTTATGGATACAACTAGATGAAAATGAAAAAATAGAAAATGATTATGATTTTTGGGTTAGCTCAGATTCTTCTATTAAGACACACAATGGTACAATCCATTTTCCCTTTAGCGATGGCAATATTCCTTTATCTGAATAGTGTAGAATGATATTTGATACGTTGACTTCATAAATATTTGTATTCTTAAAATTTTTAATCTAAGATATTTTAAACGGATTTCCTGATTTATGTATGAAGATATCTGAATATAATGAGAACATTTA
>JBCCSU010000055.1:0-21036 GCA_039199635.1 Bacteroidota bacterium
CTCCTTATTCAGCCATTCTATCTTCTGCTTATTTTCTTTTGTTTTTTCGGCCTCAGAATACTTAAGATAAAGGCTATCTATTGTATTGACCAGATCACGGGCTTTATATCTGTTATAGTCAGTAATGGCTATTTTGATGGTATTGGCGTTCAGGTTGAGGGGTTCTACAATAAGATTTTCGTCAAAATAGGATAATAGTTTTTGGTCACTATTAATGACAAAAAAGTAATTTTCATCGCCTTCCACGTAATTGCTTGTAAGTGAAACAGTGAAGTTTAACCATTCGTGTTCCACCAAATCATCTAATTTATGGACTTGGCCATTGGTTACGTTTTCATCATCAAAGCTGATTTTATAGTTATTCTTATCCAGTAATTGTACGTAAATACGCTTGTCATATACCTGATTATCTTTGATCAGGTAATCAACATTAAAGGGAGCATTTCTATATTTTTCGTCGGTTAGCACAGCTCCCGCGATGAAGTATGAAATACTTAAGTCAAAGTTTTCTATAATTTTATTAAAGAAGAGCTTAGATCTCAATAGTTCAATTTCACCGGAGATTACGTTTAAGTTTTGATTTTCAGCCAGTGATGTGATCCCTAACTCTGTAGCATTTGCCTCCACGTCCAGCTTAAGCTCTGAAACGGATTCATAGAGCGGCTTTGTCCATCTTATCACCAGATACGCAGAGGTTATACAGATAGCGAGGATCAGAACTACCCAAACGACATTTTTAATAAAAACGGTACGAAGTTTTAAAAAGTCGATCCCCTCAAAATCATCACTATGGTTTAGATCTGAACTCAATTAGCGTTTATACTTATGATTACAATGATCAGGGATAATATACTAGTGACAATAGATATTATTGGACCATTATCTCTGAAGAACTCATTAAAAGGCCGTCTTATCGGTTCTACATATAGAATGTCTCCTGATTGTACAATATAGTCAGACTGTAGATAGCCTTCTAGCGTGGAGAAGTCTACTTTAAACATTTCATCATTTCTAATTAAACGTATCTCTTGCGATTTGGCATTATTGTCGATTGATTGTGTTAACGCAAGAATTTCAGAAACCTTAGTATTCTCATCTTGCAGCGGTACTACCTGGCCGGTAGAATTACCGAGTACGATCACTCTTTTGTTAATAAATCTTAAGTTAACAAAAGGCTGAGTATAAAACTCTTCATATTTTTTTTGGAGATATTGCTCGGCCTCGTTGAGGGTAAGATTAGAAAGGCTTAGAGTACCCACCATTGGTAATTTTACCTGACCATTTTTCTGAACTATATACTCCAGTCTCGGTCTTAAATTTTCTATATTTTGAGCATTTTCTGCCAACTCAAATTCAGGGTCAATGATCCGCTCTCCGTTTTGGGTGTACACTTGAAGTTCTAAACGATCATTGGGTTTTATAACGTAATTGGCTTCTACCGTTGAGGCCATTTTGCTGTAAACTGAGCTATCTGAGGGCACAAACATTATATTCTGGCGATAGCTGCCGCATGAGCTAAGGCTAATTACGGTAAGGATAAAAAAAAGAATATATAAGTAGGCCTTGAGTGACACACTGGAAATGTTAGATGTCAAAGATTAGTTTTTTTGTCAAATCTCGCTAGAGATTAGACAATATTCAGTAAAAGAAAGAATTATTATGAAGTTATATCGGCTTTTAGCTTATCTATAGAACGTAGATAGGAACGGATCACTTTTTCTTCACCGAATTCGTTTAAGATCTTTTGTCTGCCGTTTAAGCCAAATTGCTCCACTTGCGTTGAGTCTAGTTCCATCATTTGAGTCATTTTGAGGGCAAGATCGTCGGCATCTTTTAATTTGCAAAGCAGGCCGTTAAATTCATTTTTTACCACATTGTTACAGCCAGGTACGTCTGTGGCTACAATAGGTTTTGCTGAACTCGCTGCTTCTAATAGTGTTCTTGGAGTACCTTCTCTATACGATGGTAATACAATACAATCAGCACTATTGATAAACGGACGTACATCATCTGTAGATCCAAGATATTCTACTGTATTGTTGGCAATCCAACCATCAATGATCCCTTCTTCGATACCGCGTTTGTGTTCTACATCTTTAGCCCCCAAAAGCTGAAATCTCGCATTATTTCCCTCACCTTGCATTTTTTTAATAGCAGTAATGTATTCTACAATGCCTTTATCATGGATGAGCCGGCTAATGAGTAAAAAAGTAAACCGTTTGTTCCGTTTAAATTTATGAGGTGTGAAATGATCTACATCAATACCTGAACCTGGAATAACCTCACCAATTTCAGGGTTGATAAGCTTTCTTTCCGCAAATAATTTTAAATCCTCATTATTTTGGAAGAACACTTTCTTTGGAAAACGAAAAGCCACCTTATAAAGTAAACCGGCTACCTTTGATACCAAGTTGTCATTTAGAAAAACGGTGCCCAAACCACAAACGTTATTGATTACCGGTAAGCCTAACAGCGAGGCGGCGATAGTTCCATAAATGTTTGGCTTTATGGTGTAGTGTAATATGATGTCCGGCTTTACTCTTTTGTAGATCAGTAGAAGTTCAAAAATAAGAGCAAAGTCCTTGATTGGATTTGCACCACGACTGTCCATTCTTACTTTATGATATTCACAGTGGGCATCTTGAAGAAACTGAGAGTATTCATCTTCCGGTGCGATGGCTATGACCTGATGTCCCTGATCTTGCAGAGCTTTTATGAGACCCATCCTGAAGTTATAGATATTCCAAGATGTGTTAAGTACAATCGCTATTTTCATGAACCAACTAAAATCTACTTGTATTGCAGATAGGAACTAATCATTTTTCCCATTTAATTTGCCAAGATAATTAAAAGTAACCTCTGCGCAATATGTAAGTTGTTGTTTGTCTGTCAACAAATACAGAATACTTTATAAGTCAAGAATATACTTCAAATAATGATAGAGTCGCTGTCTGTTTTAAATAAAAATGAGAAAGGTGTACTGGTGGCCGTAGGGCACAAGCAAGATGATATTTCTGTCATAGAAGAATATCTGAATGAGCTTGATTTTTTGGCCAGAACCGCCAAAATAGAGGTGAAAAGGCATTTTTACCAAAGACTGGAAAAGCCGGATCCCAAAACATTTGTAGGTCAGGGCAAATTAGACGAAATAGTCACCTACTGCAAGGGGTCGAAAATAGAGGTAGTAGTCTTTGATGATGACCTAAGTCCATCACAGCTCCGTAACTTAGAGCGTGTCTTTAAATGTAAGATATATGACAGAAGTCTATTAATCTTAGATATTTTTTTATTCCGAGCTCAAACTTCTCAAGCCAAAACACAAGTAGAACTGGCCAGGTATCAATATCTCATGCCTCGGCTAACCCGAATGTGGACTCACCTTGAACGGCAGAGAGGTGGTACCGGTACTCGGGGTGGGGCCGGGGAAAAGGAAATTGAAACAGATAGAAGAATGATCAGAAATCAGATCTCTGTTTTGAAAAAGCGACTTGAAAAAATTGAGAAACAAAATGAGATCCAGAGAAAAAATAGATCCCAAGTAGTGAGAGCGGCTTTAGTGGGTTATACTAACGTAGGTAAGTCCACAATAATGCGACTTTTATCCAAAAGCAATGTAAAAGCTGAAGATAAACTGTTCGCTACAGTAGATGCCACGGTGCGTAAGGTAGTGATCAACACTATTCCATTTTTGCTATCTGACACTGTGGGTTTTATTCGAAAGTTACCTCATCATTTAATTGAGTCCTTCAAAAGTACGTTGGCTGAGGTTCGGGAAGCAGATATTTTGTTACATGTGGTGGACATTTCGCATAACTCTTTTGAAGATCAGTTAAACGTAGTAAGAGATACGCTTAGAGATCTTAACTCCGCAGAAAAGCCAACGCTTTATATCTTTAATAAAGTAGACCTACTACATGAAGATAATGAGCATCTGAAAAATTATGCAGTAGATAAAATGAATGAAAAGGATGATGTGGTATTTATATCAGCCGCGAAAAAGATGAATATGACAGAGTTGAGGGAAAAAATATTTGAGATGGTTAAGGTAAGACACTTTCAAATATTCCCGAATTATGTTAATAACTCATTCTATTGATCCAAAAGCTCCAGCATCTTCTGAAAGGTCTCTTCTTTCAAATGGGCTACGTTAGAGTCTTCATTCACTGCAATAGGTTTTCCAAAAATGATTTTGATCTTCCCTGGCTTTAACTTTATTGAACTAGGAGGCATCAATTTACCCGCATTGATGACTACCGTAGGTAAAATAGGAGTTAGTGTTTCTTTGGCCAGCCTGAAGGCGCCATCATAAAATGGCTGAAGAGGCTTTTTAGTTCTGTTTTGGGTACCTTCTGCAAAAATGAGTAGTGAAATGCCCGATTGGATATGTTTTTTTAGGGTGCTAATGCTTCTTTTCCTGCTTTCATTGCTCGATCGGTCTACTACTACAGTCGTTACTCTAGCGATCAAGCCAAATACCGGAATCTTCAACAGCTCTTTTTTGGCCAGAGGTCGAAATTGAGTGGGTATCCCAAGTCGTAATCCGGGCAGGTCTAAAAAAGACGTATGATTACTCGTGTAGATATAGGATTGGCCTTTTACTAAATTTTCCTTTCCATGAATCTCATATCTAATAAAGGTAAGCTTACTAAAGACCCAACTCCAAATCCACAGACCAAAGTAGGCTATGTTACCGAACCGTTCTCCAAATAAAATGGGTATAACTATTATAGGTAGGAATATGATCATGAAAACAGAGAATACCAGAAGCACCCAAACCATGTATAACTTCAAAAAAAAAGCCTTCACTATTTCCATGCGGGCTGCAAATTACAAAATATCGGTAAATCCTAGTGAAGGTCTCTCTATACCATTGCATCAATTTTAATATTCTGTAACTTGAAGAATAAATAAGGTTTGATCATGAAGAAAGTAGTTTTAGCTGTAGCAGTAGTCTTATTCTTTAATGCAGACGTAAGCGCTCAATTTGGTAAACTGAAGAACCTGAAAAAGGCGGTATCTAATATCCCAGGACTTGAAAAAAAGTCGAAGAACTTTTTTAGAGCCAAAATTGAAGAAGCTAGAAATAAGTTTGATTCTACCAGTTTTAACTACGCCATTTCTTTAAATGATAATTCCAGCCTTTTTGATAACAAGGAGAAAGGTGAGAAATTCCTAAAAATAGTTTCTAATCTTCCTAGTTCCGATACCCCTAAAACGGGTCAGGAGCGCGCCCGTGGTAATTTAGATGCTGGTGAAATCCTGTATGCATCCGGGAAGTATGCCCTGGCGGAAAGCCGGTTTTTGTACGCCAAATTATTATACGAGTCGGATAGTTTATCGCGTGATCTAAACTATGTGAAAGTAATATCTAAT
Source organism: Bacteroidota bacterium (assembly GCA_039199635.1). Lineage (GTDB taxonomy): Bacteria > Bacteroidota > Bacteroidia > Cytophagales > Cyclobacteriaceae > Fulvivirga. The sequence goes on from JBCCSU010000055.1 coordinate 5,374, forward strand.
TTGGGCCTATTATACAGCACGACCGGTCGCTATTCAAAGGCAGAAGAGTTTATAAACAGATCATTAGAACTACGCGCGGAAACTACAGGTACGGAGAGCACAGGGTACGGTGCCTCACTCAATAATCTGGCTGTTTTACTTAAAGAGACAGGTCGCTATAACCAGGCTGAGCAAAGGATAAATGAGGCGCTTTCAGTGATAGGTGGAGCCGATGGAAACCAGAGTATGTCTTATGCCATAGCCCTTAATAATGAAGCTATGCTTTTTCAGGCTATGGGCAGGTATGACCGCGCAGAATCTAAGATGAATCAGGCTATTAACTTAAGCGGTAATCTGCAGAACGAGAAAAGTAGTAATCATCAAAAATTTTTAACAAACAGAGCACTACTCTACCAGGAAATGGGAGAGTTAGAAAAGGCCGATACTGAATTTAAAGAACTGATACGCCTAAAACAGCGTAGTTTGGGCCGTTTCCATCCGGATTATGCACATGTTTTAAGTAGTCAGGCAGCGCTTTACGTACAGATGGGTAAGTACGGTGAAGTGAATGACCTGCTGGTACAAGCTATTGAAATTTACGAAAAGAAATTTGGTCAAAATCATCCGGTGTATGCAAGTGCGATGAGTGACCTGGGTAATTTCCATAGATTCCAGCAGCAATATGACCAGGCTGAACCATTACTCACCAAAGCTTTAAATATAAGAAAGCAAGTGTTGGGTGAAAACCATCCTCTTTTTGTACAGTCAGAAGAAGATCTGGCCTTATTATATTGGAAAAGTGATGAGCTAACGAAAGCTGAGAGCTATTATAAACGCAGCCTGGAAAAGTCTATGGACTTTATCAATAGTTTTTTTCCGCCCATGAGCGAAGCCGAGAAAACCCGGTATTGGGATAAGCTACGACCTCGCTTTGAGCGATTTTATTCATTTTCGGTAGATATGAGAGCAAAAAATCCAGCGTTGATCTCAGATATGTACAGTTATCATGTTGCAACAAAAGGATTGCTACTGAGTGCTACCACAAGGGTAAAAGATAAAATACTTAATAGTGGAAATGAAACACTTATAAACAATTACACTACCTGGATAGATCAAAAAGAAGCTTTAGCTCGCTATTATAGCTATTCAAAGGAAGAGTTACGTGATCAAAAAGTAAATTTGGACTCGCTGGAGAAGGCTGCTAATACTACTGAAAAGCTGCTTTCACAAGAGTCACAAGTTTTTAATGAAGGCTACGAACTGCAAAATCTCAGCTATCAGGATATTCAAAATAAGCTCACGTCTTCTGAAGCCATTGTAGACCTCATTCGAATCAGAAAGTATGATCAGCAATTTACGGACGAGGTCAAGTATCTAGCCATTGTGATCAAGGCTAACAAGGCCACTCCTGAATATGTGGTGATCGATAATGGAGCTGAGCTGGAAAGCAGATATTACAAGTTCTACAATAATGCAATTCAGAACAAATTGAAAGATGAATACTCTTATCGGCAGTTTTGGTTAGAAATAGACGCTAAATTATCAGGTATGGAAAGAGTCTACGTTTCAGCGGACGGTATTTATAACCAGATTAACCTGAATACGCTTTTAATGCCTGATGGCGGCTATGTAATAGGCAACTATGAAATTAATTTAGTAAGCAACTCAAAAAACATAAAGAACACAGGTCAGAAGAGTAAAGAAAGATCAGCCGTATTAATTGGCAACCCACCATTTACAGATGCCGTAAGTCCGTTACCCGGTACTAAAATAGAACTGGAAAATGTAGCTAAAGAGCTATCAATAGGTGGTTATGAAGCCACTAAATTCACGGAGGCCAAAGCCACTGAAGCAAACTTAAAAGCAGTCACCACACCCAAAATACTACATGTAGCCACCCACGGATACTTTTTAAAAGACCAGCAAGTTCGGAGTGAGAAGGTATTTGGTGTTAGCGCAGAAAGCGCCAGAAATAATCCGTTACTCAGGTCCGGCCTGTTGTTAAAAGGAGCCGAAAAAACCATTGATGATCAGAATGCAAGCTTAGAAAGTAGCGACAACGGCATTCTGACCGCCTACGAAGCCCTTAACCTAAATCTTGAACGTACCGAGCTAGTGGTACTTAGCGCATGCGAAACAGGTAGTGGAGATGTTAAAGCAGGCGAAGGGGTTTACGGTCTACAGCGAGCTTTTCTGGCTGCCGGATCGAACAGCTTGATCATGAGTCTCTGGAAGGTAGATGATGCCGCTACACAAGAGCTTATGTCACTGTTTTATAAGTATTGGATAAGCTCTGGTAATAGAAGCCGCGCTTTTCAACAGGCTCAGACTAAAATTAAGAATAAGTACGTATCGCCTTATTATTGGGGTGCATTTGTAATGGTTGAAAATTAAGTAAGTTGTCCTTTTATCACGGGTCATAGTCTCTTAGTTTCTTGGATCAAAATCTATCCATATTAAAAAAATATTGGGGGTATACTACTTTCAGACCTTTGCAGGCTGACATTGTAGCGGCCGTATTGCGAAAAGAGGATGTTTTGGCCCTGCTCCCTACAGGGGGAGGTAAATCCATATGTTTTCAGGTGCCAGCCATGATCTTAGATGGTATATGTATAGTGGTTACGCCTTTGATTGCTTTAATGAAGGATCAGGTGTCCAATTTAAAAGCTAAGGCTATTAAAGCGGAAGCGATATATTCGGGAATGCACAAACGCGAAATAGATATAGTGCTAGATAACTGCGCCTATGGCGATGTTAAATTTCTATACGTCTCTCCCGAAAGATTGGAAACCGATATTTTTAAGGCTCGGGTCGCTAAGATGAATGTAGGACTTTTAGCTGTTGATGAAGCGCACTGCGTCTCACAATGGGGGTATGATTTCAGGCCTTCCTATTTACGCATTGCTGATCTAAGAAAACTATTAACTAAGGTTCCGCTGATAGCCCTCACCGCTACAGCTACCCCGGAGGTAGTCATTGACATCCAGGATAAACTGAAATTCCCGGAAAGTAATGTTTATCAAAAGAGCTTTTTAAGATCAAATTTATCGTATTCGGTCAGAGAGGTGGAAAATCTAGAGCGTAAGTTACTAGAAGTGTTAAGCAGCGTCCGAGGATCCGGCATCGTTTATGTAGGTACCCGAAGAGAAGCCAAAGACACAGCCATGCTACTCTTTAGAAATAAAATTTCCTCAAACTTTTATCATGCCGGTTTAAGTCATGCTGAGCGAGACGATAGGCAGACCCAATGGAAAAATAATAAAATCAGAGTGATGGTTTCTACCAACGCCTTTGGAATGGGTATTGATAAACCTGACGTAAGAATTGTGGTTCATTTGGGGCTAAACCAAGACCTGGAATCCTATTTTCAGGAGGCCGGACGGGCCGGAAGAGATGAGAAAAAGGCCTACGCGCTGATACTGTTTAATGATAGTGATGTAGATAACTTAAAACAGCGCGTTAAACTTCAGCATCCGGCTATTACCAACCTGAAGCAGGTATATCAAGCGCTATCCAACTATTACAAGCTAGCCGTTGGCAGTGGTCTTGGGCAAAGTTTTGATTTTGATATACGTGAATTTTCCGATCATTTTGATCTAAACCATCTTGAAGTTTTTTATGCACTTAAGCGATTAGAGGAGGAAGGATTAATTGGGTTTAATGAAAGTTATTTTAACCCGCCTCATGTTTGGATAGCTGTGGACAATGCCGAATTATATAGATTTCAAGTGGCCAATGCAACTTTTGATGCTCTGATCAAGGGACTACTGCGCCTTTACGGTGGCGAAATGTTCAATCACTTCGTGGTTATATCGGAGGGGCAGTTAGCTACGTTCATCAATATGAAGGTGCAAGAGGTACGTAGTCAATTGATAAAACTCAGCGCCTTAAACATTATTCACTATGAACCTCAGCGTGATAAACCTCAAATAGTTTTCACCAAGCCTCGGGAAAATGCAGAGACTATGGTTTTAGATCGGGTTAGGATCGAAAAAAGAGCGAAACTGGCTACAGAAAAAAGCGCTGCGGTTATTAACTACGTTAAAAATAAGAGTAAATGCAGAAGTAATTTACTGCTTCAGTATTTTGGCGAAAATAATAGCTCAGCTTGCGGAATTTGTGATTACTGTGTGTCTCAAAAAAAGGAAAGTGAGATAGAACACCTTCGCAAATACCAGCATCAGATGGAAAAGAAGCTCAGAGAGGAACCGCTAAACGTTGAAGAGCTTATGGATCTAATAAACCCGGTTGACAGGGATGTTTTTTTAGAGGTGGTTAGAAATATGGTAGACAGCGGATACCTTCACTACGATGCCCAATGGAGGTTAAAAATAGCCCAGCGTTGAACCGAATATACGTAGCCTTTCTAATAAGCCCTTGCTACTATCCATTAATGGCCTTAACACCCGGAAGTTCTTTACCTTCCATATATTCCAAAAGTGCTCCACCGCCAGTGGATACATAGGACACCTGATCACCATAACCCAAATTATTAACGGCAGCTGCTGAGTCTCCACCACCTATTAGTGAAAAGGCACCTTTCTCGGTAGCGTTTACCACTGCTTTGGCAATTGCTTTAGTTCCTTCAGCAAATGAGTCCATTTCAAAAACGCCCATTGGACCATTCCAAAGTATTGTTCTGGATTCTTCAACGGCGTTAGCAAAAACCTCTCTGGCCTGAGGGCCAATATCTAATCCCATCCAGCCTTCAGGTATGCTGGTATTAGAAACAACCTGGGTTTGCGCTTCGTTATGAAATTTATCTGCGGCAATAGAGTCAAACGGAAGATGCAACTCTACCCCCTTATCTTTTGCTTTTTGTATGAGCGATTTGGCCAGGTCAAGCTTATCCTCCTCCAGCAGTGATGAACCTATATTACCTCCAAGTGCCTTAAAAAAAGTATAGGACATACCTCCGCCGATGATGAGATGGTCTACTTTATCCAAAAGCTGTTCTATGATTAAGATCTTATCTGAAATTTTAGCGCCACCCATAATTGCGGTAAACGGTTTTTCGGCTTCATCCAAAACTTTTTGCGCATTAGCTAACTCTGCTGACATAACGTACCCAAATACCTTTTCATCAAAAAACTGGGCTACAATGCTGGTGGATGCATGTGCTCTATGGGCGGTACCAAAAGCATCATTCACGTAAATATCGCCATGTTTAGAAAGCTGTAGGGCAAAATCTTTATCTCCCTTTGTTTCTTCCCCATGAAAGCGCAAATTTTCTAATAATAATACCTCACCAGCCTTCAATCCGGCCGAAGCGGCTTCTGCTGTATCGCCTACACAATCATCCGAAAATTTAACCTCCGTGCCGAAACGCTCACTTAAATCTTTTACAAGATGTTTCAGTGAAAACTTTTCTTCCGGTCCCGTTTTGGGGCGTCCTAAGTGTGACATTAAGATTGCCGATCCTCCGTCAGCTAGTATTTTTTTGATAGTGGGTACGGCTGCCTTAATTCTGGTATCATCCGCAATTTCAAATTCGGCATTCAACGGAACATTAAAATCTACCCGAACAAGGGCTTTACGTCCGCTAAAATTAAGGCTATCTACAGTTTTCATAGGTTTATTTTTAGGCCAGCTAATTTCAATAATTTCACGGGATTGTAAAGATGTAAAGGCTGTTTTTTTTCCTGATTATTATCAGTAATATTTACGTGGCAGCCGCTCTGGTCAACCGATCATTGACTGCCCTTCCCAAACCACGATCCGGAACCGGTTCTACCAGCAAAATGTCAATGTCAAGAGTATCCATATAACGCAAAGCTGAAAACAGATTTTTAGCCGCAGTGGATGTATCTCCATCAGGAGCTAAAACTACCTGATTTTTCAGGGGTATGGCTTCGATCTCTTTCTGAAATGAAATAACACCAACCCTATTCACATTTTCAATTGACTCAAGCCTTTGACTGATATCTCCCATCCGGACGGTTACACTCGGACTATAGTGGCTTTTTAGCATGCCCGGTGCTTTTGGGTTAGAAGAAGAATGTGCCGTGACCTTCACGTAACCAATTTCATTATTTATAGTTTTTAGGTCCAGACCACCTAATCGATAAACTGTAGCATTATCCTTTTTATCAAACCCTATTATGGTAGATTCAAGGCCAATATTACAGGATCCGCCATCAAGAATATAGGGTATTTTACCACCTAACTGATCATTAACGTGTACAGGGCTCGTAGGGCTGACATATCCAAATGGGTTTGCACTGGGTGCTACCAAGGGTACGGTTAGCCGATCAAGCAGTTCAAGTGTGAGCTTATTTTTGGGAATTCTGACTGCTACATTTTGCAGGCCTGAGGTCACCATATCGGGGATTATATCTCTTTTGGGAAGTAAAAGGGTTAATGGCCCCGGCCAAAATTTAGTAGCCAGCTTTGATGCTTTTTGTGTCCAGGTCAGAGTATATCGTTCTGCTTGTTCAATACTTGGCAAATGGGCTATCAGAGGATCGAATGAAGGCCTGCTCTTTGTACGGTAAACGGAGGCAATAGCCTCTGGATTAAGCGCATTGGCAGCCAGCCCGTAAACAGTTTCTGTAGGTATAGCTACTAACCCACCATTCTCAATGATATCTTTTGCCTTTTGAATATCTGTACCTATCTCGGCCATCCTGTGCAAAACTATAGTTTTGAATAAATATATTACATGGTTAGTACGGGTGCATTTTGAGGTTTGAAGTGATGTTACTCCTGCTTATTTTTATTGCAAGTCAGTAATTCACGTTTGCGACTTTGAATATCATCACAGTTAATTTTAAGGTTGATTAAGTCCTTGTTTGATAACAAGGACTTATCTTTTCAAACACTTTTCGGCCATCCTTATGATAGAAGTATTATGTTGGGTATAGTCGGCAAGTGCGTTATATGACAGCCATTTGAGATTTTTGGATTCTGAACTTACATGCAGTTTTTCGTGCTCATCAGCCTGAAATAAAAATCGGATATCATAATGTAAATGTGCGGTTTCTTTATGATTTGATGGTATCAGGTGCACATCCAGATCAAATATTTGTTTTGATACTAATTGAATAGAGCTAAGCCCTGATTCTTCCCGGGCTTCGTTTGTAGCTACTTCTACGATGTTCGGGTTACCATCTGCGTGTCCCCCTAATTGAAGCCACCTATCTAACTTGGCATGATGGGTTAAGAGTGCTTTACTCCCCGAGTAATTAGTGATCCAGGCAGACCCTGTAATATGTCCTACGCTCAAGCTTCTTTCAAAACAGTTTTCGTGTTTCTTTATGAAGTTTAAGGTTTCTTCCTTGAAATTACTTTCTAACGGGTCTGTAGGATAATAATCATAAAGCAAGCCCAGCAGTGACGCTCGATCCACTTATTCGATCACAATATTCACTTTATTCATCTTACCCTCTTCCAGTTTTGCAGTTTGCACTCCGGCACCTACATTATTTTTATCGCCTTTGGTCACGTTAACAAAATAGACCTTTGATTCTAGTTCTTTGAATTTAACCTGTCCCTTTTTATCTGTAACAGCTACTTCTGTGACTGCGTTTTCTTCTTTTCTGTAGTCATCTTCTGTTCCAAATAATTGAACTGACGCACCTTCTACAATATTTCCGAGTTCGTCAATTACCGTAATTTTAATTGATGTTTTAAATACCTGGAAACCACTTGATAGAGCTAAAATGCTTATGAGAAAAATGGATGTTAATAGTCTTGTTTTCATAATTCACTAATCTTGTTTCAACTGTTCTATAAGCTCTTCTGTAATGCCGGAGCTTGAAAATCCGCCATCGTGCATTAAATTTTGCATGGTTACCATTCGAGTGTAATCGGAAAAAAGGCTGATAATATAATTTGCGCAGTCTTCAGCACTGGCATTTCCCAGGGGAGACATCTTATCCGCATAATCAAAAAATACATCAAAACCTGTAACTCCACTCCCCGCCGTGGTCATAGTAGGGGACTGTGAAATAGTATTTACCCTCACGTTTTTAAGCTTGGCAAAACGATAACCGTAGCTGCGAGCAATAGATTCTAAAACGGATTTGGCTTGCGCCATATCGGAATAATCAGGAAACGAGCGCTGAGCAGCAATATAACTAAGCGCTAGAATTGAACCCCATTCATTCATAGCATCGGTTTTTTCTGCTACTTGCAGCACTTTGTGGAATGAGATGCCTGATATATCCAGGGTTTTTAAAAACCAGTCGTAATTTAAATCACCGTAGGATCTTCCTTTACGCACATTAGGACTCATGCCAATGGAGTGTAGCACAAAGTCGAGTTTACCTCCTAGCTTTTCTTGTGCCTGTTCAAATAAAAGGGTGAGGTCCTCAAGAGAAGTAGCGTCCGCCGGTATAACTTTGGAGTCACACTGCTCGGCCAATTCATTAATTTTTCCCATTCTAAGGGCTATAGGAGCGTTGGTTAAAACAAATTTAGCACCTTCAGAGTGTGCTCTCAACGCTGTTTTCCAGGCAATCGAATTTTCATCCAGAGCTCCAAAAATTATACCTTTCTTACCTTCTAATATGTTGTGCACCATTTAACTAATTTAATTTCATTTGGTATCTGCAATAATACAAATTATTTCAGGCGAAGGTTTTTACGGCACAGATTTTAACAGCGTTTCTTTCAATTTCACTCCTCTACCTGTTTTACACTTTGACTAACTGTTAAGGAGCCGGCTCTCAGGATGATAAATTCCAGGAACAATAGCGCAAACCAAGAATAGATTTTGGCCGTAGTTAATAGTCATTCGTTATCCTAAGCTCATTTCGATACATTTGATATTTTTAAGTAGGTAATTATGAATCTAGACCCTATTGGAGTCTTCGACAGTGGCATAGGCGGTTTAACAGTGGCCAGGGCCGTAAAGGAGTTAATGCCGCATGAATCCATCGTATATTTTGGGGATACCGCTCATTTACCTTATGGGGATAAATCAGAAGCAGCTATACAGGCATATTCTATCAAAATTACGGACATCTTATTAGAAAAAGGTTGTAAAGCTATGGTGGTGGCCTGCAATTCTGCCAGTGCTTCGGCTTATAATCTTCTTACCGAATATGCAGGAAAGAGATTAGAAATTATCAATGTGATTGATCCTATGGTAAGTTACGTAGGGGAGCATTTTCAAGGAGCTAAAGTAGGCTTGATAGGGACAAAACGAACGGTAGGTTCAGGTGTTTATGATGATAAAATAAAAGCTGTGCAAAAAAATATCAGATTCAAATCAATGGCAACACCTTTATTGGTACCTATGATCGAAGAGGGTTTTTTCAATCAAAAAATAAGTCACGATATCATTGAGAAGTATCTATCAGAGGCAGCATTATCTGACATTGATGCACTAATATTGGGTTGTACTCATTATCCTCTAATTAAAGAAGAGATCAGCGCCTATTTAAAAGATAAAGTCGAAGTACTTGACTCTTCCGAAATAACCGCTCACTATCTAAAAGATAGGTTGCAAAACCGAAATATCTTAGCTGATATACAGCAAAATAAAGATGAGTTTATGGTTTCTGATTTTACTGATTCGTTCGAATCCTCTACTAAACTTTTCTTTGGAGAACAGGTGAAATTAACGGACTATCGCCTTTGGGAATAACGGGAATGATCAAATCAAAGGGTATTTCGGTTTTTCGTCATTAACTTTGATCTCAAGGATGAGTACCATACTTTTTTTTCTGCCCCTCTTACTCATTTTTACGGTGTTGGCGGTGTATGCTGAGCGTAAAATTTCGGCCTTTATCCAAAATAGGTATGGCCCTATGGAAACGGGTGCATACGGTATACTACAAACTATTGCCGATCTTTTAAAATTGCTTCAAAAAGAAGATATTATTCCTCACGCAGCTTCCAGAAAGTTATTTCTCATCGCGCCATTGATCATATTTATAGCAGTATTTGCCGGTTTCGCTGTAATACCGGTTACACCCACATGGTCCGGGGCACATCTTCAAACCGGAGTATTCTTCTTACTAGCTATTGTTTCACTAGATGTTTTAGGAATAATAGTAGCGGGTTGGGCATCGAATAATAAATATTCACTATTGGGAGCTGTGCGCTCCGCTTCACAAATAATATCTTATGAGGTTCCACTTACCTTAAGCGTTATTTGCGTTTTGGCGGTTACCCAAAGTCTGGATCTTCAAACTATCTCTTTTCAGCAAGGTGTTTTAGCTGGTGAGGTGGGAACTACTAATTACCTGTTCGGATTATCATTTTTAAATGTTGAAACCACTACCATAGGGGGTGTTCTTTCTTGGAATATACTTCGGGCACCTATTTTAATTCCAGTTTGGATCATTTTCTTTATCACCACTTTGGCAGAGAGCAATCGTGCGCCCTTTGATTTGCCTGAGGCTGAATCTGAACTGGTCTCTGGTTTTCACACAGAATATTCCGGTTTCAGGTGGTCGATCATTATGCTTTCAGAGTATGGTATGATGCTATTGACAAGTTTGTTAGGAGTGATCTTGTTTTTTGGAAGCTGGAATACTCCTTTTCCGAACCTAGGTTCAATGCAGCTGGCCAACTGGACTACAGGTAACCCAGGTCCGTTCAGTCAGGTGTTTTGGCCTATTTTTTGGTTATTGAGCAAAACTACTTTAATGGTACTTCTTCAAATGTGGGTGAGATGGACCTACCCTAGAGTAAGACTGGATCAACTCATGAGTTTAGGGTGGAAATATTTAACCCCCATGACATTAGTGCTATTATTTTTTGCTGCATTGTGGAGATTGATGATGCTTTAGCTATATTCAGCGCAAATTGAAAAAAATTCTGATCATATCATGGCTAACCTGCCTTACTTTTAGACTAGAGGCATGGGTACAGACTTTTCCTGATAGCTTGAAAATAGAGTATGATGCAGCTGTATCTGATTCTGTTAAAGTAAAGCTTTTGAGAAGGGCTTTTCGGTTTTACTATGTAGATAACATAGACACCTCTTTTTGGCTCACCAAAGAAACGTTACGCCTAAATTCTAAAATAAAGGATACTCTAGGTATTGCCCAAGCCCAGCTTGACATGGCCAGTCTTTATAACGCTCAAGGTAATTTTGGTGAGGCCCTAAAATACGACCGCAAAGCCTATGAAAACCTCTTGGTTGTGAATGACGAAAAAGGGTTAGTAGCCTCTCTCAACGGTTTGGGTGAAGACTATTTAGGTTTAGGTCTATACAATGAAGCTTTTTCTTATTATCAAAAAGCGTTGGAGAGAGCCGATCTATCCGAAAATAAATTGATGTCCGCTATTGCTACTTATAACATCGGAAGAGTATTTAAGGCGACCGGACAATTAGCCAAAAGTGCTGAATTTATCCGACAATCCATGGTGCTCAGTGAGCAAATAGATGATAAAGTTGGACAGGCCTATTCTTTGAATGATCTGGGTGAAATATTCTTTTTACAAGGTGAAGCGGAGAGTGCCCTAAGCTCATTAGAAACAGCACTCTCCATTGCTCAAGATTTAGATGAAGATATTATCATTCCTGATATTATGATGAACATGGCCATGGCGAACGAGGCGCTGGAAAAGACTGATAGTGCTCTCTATTATTACGATCGAGCAGCTAAATTGTATGAAAAACAGGTCAATCTCATTGAGTTAGCTAAAATTAACCTTCAGCGCGGCAAGATCTTTCTGGCTGAAGGTGATACCAAGAAAGCCAAGGTATTATTTGATTCATCACTCACTACAGGTCTACAACAAAATAATCCTGAATTATTAGCAAGTGCCTGGAGCAACCTTTCCGAATGGCACGAGTCGGCCGGAAATACCAAAAAAGGGTTGGAGATGTTGAGAAAGAGTATCGCATTAAAGGATAGTTTAAAGGCTATCAACAGGGATCAGCAATTTTCACAAACCATTATGGAATTTGAAATTGGCCGTAAAGATATTGCCATTGCTGAATTAAACGCCCAAGAGCAGCTACGACAGAAAGAGTTAAAAAATGAAGAGTTTATTCGCAATGTATTGGTGGTGATTCTGGCTTTTACTGCCATATTGTTATTTACACTTTACCGAAATAGCGTTAGGAGCAGGAAAGCGAACCAGCTTTTGATAGAACACCAATCTGAAATTGAAGCTAAAACCAAGGAATTGGAAAGCTTATTGTCGATGAAAGATAAATTCTTTTCTATCGTATCTCACGACTTGAGGTCGCCTATTAATGGGTTAGTAGGTATTCTCGACCTGCTGCATGAAGGGCATATTACTCAAGACGAGCTGGTAAAAGTGACCAATTCCCTCAAGCTAAGACTAGAAAGTACCCGAAAAATGCTAGATAACTTGCTGGACTGGGCGTTGGTAGAAATGAATGAGATTACTCTTAAATGGGAGGAAATCAATTTGCAAAAAGCGGTAGAAGATAATTTAGCCTTTTTCAAAGAAATAAACGATAAGAACATTTCATTCGATAATAACATTTCTGCGGGTATTGGTGTGATGGCAGACCGTAATATGCTGGACCTGATCTTAAGAAATTTGATAGCGAATGCGATTAAGTTTATGACCGAAGAAGGAACAGTAGCTATATCCTCAACATCAAGTAACGATTTGGTTACCATCAGTGTTAAAGATACAGGAGTGGGCATGGATGCAAACCAGATTGAAAAGATCTTTGATACAAATATTTTGTATACCACTAAGGGTACTGCAAACGAAAAAGGAACAGGCTTGGGGCTTAAGCTTTGTAAGGAATTTGTAGAGAAAATGGGAGGTACCATTTGGGTGGAAAGTGAAGAGGATAAAGGAAGTACATTTAATTTTACTCTGGATAAGACCAGCAAGAAATAGACTTGGCATACTTTAAAAACATAAAGGATACTACGAAAACGCTGACCAAAGGCTTAAGTGTAACACTAAAGCATATGAAAGAGGCGGTAAAATCCTCCGATCAAGTAGGAATTAACGATCCATCTTATTTTGATTCCTTCGAAACAGGGATTAACACACTACAATATCCTCATGAGTCAATACCAGTTCCTGATAACGGCCGGTATAAGTTGCACAATGAGATTGATGACTGTATAGTATGTGATAAATGTGCTAAGGTGTGCCCGGTAGACTGCATTGATATCGAAGGAATTAGGGCCACAGAAGTCATTGGAAAAACATCGAATGGTACTTCAAAACGTATTCATGCGGCAAAGTTCGACATTGACATGGCCAAATGCTGTTTTTGCGGTTTATGTACCACAGTCTGCCCTACAGAGTGCCTTACCATGACGAAGTCTTATGATTTCAGCACCTACGATTTTGAAGATCACACTTTTTCTTTCGCCACCATGACACCCCTGGAGATCTTAGAAAAGAAAAAGCTTTTAGAAGAAGCCGAAGCAAAGAAATTGGAAGCGAAAAAAGCAGGGCAAAATAAACCAAGTGCTCCACCCAAAAACGCTGAAAAAAAGGAAATAAGCTCTTCTCCCAAAGCTTCCAGTCCGGTTTTTAAACCACGACCACTTATAAAGAAGGCCAAACTACTTACTGAACAACCCTCTTCTGAGGATTCGGCAAAGGCATTAAATAAAAGTGATGGTAATGACCCTTCAACCTCAAAACCAAAACCATTAAAGCCAGTATTCAAACCGAGACCCATTATTCGGAAAAAGAAATCGGATGACTGAGTTGGTTTTCTATTTTTTTGCTTCTACAGCTATAATTTCTGCCCTTTTCATACTTATTACCAAGCATGTGCTACATGCGGCGTTGGCGTTAGTGGTCACCTTATTAAGTGTAGCCGCCCTGTATGTGTTTGCACAAGCTGAGTTTGTAGCGGTTACACAGATCATGATCTATGTAGGCGGTATAGTAGTACTGATAGTTTTTGGGGTGATGCTAACCAATGATATTTCCGGTAGAATAAATATGAAAAGCTTAAATCGGCTTTCTGGGGGTTTGATCGCTCTGGTGCTTTTTACCTTATTGATTTACGGTGTTCAATACCTAACCATGGGGGTTTCGGGTCAGAAAGGAGCAATACCAATGGAGGTCTTGGGAGAGCTTTTACTCACTACCTACTTACTACCTTTCGAAATAGCTGCTGTATTACTTTTGTTAGCTTTAATAGCGGCAGCCGTTATAGCGGGTCATAATTTGAAATCAAAAAAGATATGATACCCGCAGAACATTATTACTATATAAGTGCTGCTCTTTTTGCTATTGGGCTAGCGATAGTCATTACCCGGAAAAATGCCATACTGATCCTAATGGGAATAGAGCTTATGCTCAATGCTTCTAATATAAATTTTCTGGCTTACCATAGAGCTGTTAATCAAGAAGGTCAGTTCTTCGCGCTTTTTGTAATTGTAGTGGCAGCCGCCGAGGCTGCTGTGGGGTTAGCCATAATCTTAAAAGTATATAAGCATTTTAAGACGATAGACCTGGATAAAATAGCTGAAATTAAGGATTAGGTCATGGTTAAGGTGTCACTGGCCATATTAATTATTCCTCTCATTAGCTTTCTGGTTAATGGACTTTTCGTTTACGGTAAAAACCGTTTGTCATCTTATTTAAGTATCGCTCTGATGCTTTTGACCATCGTTTGTTCAGCGGTAATTCTTTACAGCGTGGGTAGTGAGGTTTTTACCAGTGAGATAGATTGGTTTGTAGTAGGTGGTCAGACATTTAGCATCGGGTTGCTCATTGACTTTTCGGGGGCAGTAATGCTGGCTGTGATTAGCATCGTATCTTTTCTGGTCCATCTTTATTCATTGTTATACATGGCAAAAGATAGTGGTTACACGCGTTATTTTGCCTTTTTAGGCCTTTTCACTTTTGCAATTAACGGCATAGTGCTGGCTGATAATTTGCTGGTTGTGTTTGTATTTTGGGAGCTGGTGGGATTATCATCCTATTTACTTATAGGCCATTGGTATCAGAAAGACTCAGCTTCTAAAGCAGCTAAAAAGGCCTTTATTATAAACCGGATTGGAGATGCCGGATTCATAGCGGCCCTTTGCATTCTATGGAGTCAGTTCGGTACATTTCATTTGTTGGAACTTGAAACGCTTATGTCTAATTCGGTTATTAAGGATGGATTATGGGTTAGCGATATCGGTTCTCTACCTGAGGTTTGGCTTACTGTTTTGGGGGTAGGATTATTTATGGCGGCCATGGGAAAATCCGCGCAATTCCCGCTGCAAGTTTGGTTACCTGATGCCATGGAAGGCCCCACACCGGTTTCGGCATTGATTCATGCCGCTACAATGGTAGCTGCCGGAGTGTTTTTGATGAGCCGGGTTTTTGTCTTATTGGATATGGATTCGCTACTTTTTGTGGCTATTGTAGGATCATTAACCGCTTTTATGGGGGCGGTGGCTGCGTTAGCTCAAAATGACATCAAGAAAGTTTTAGCCTTCTCTACTATTTCTCAATTAGGCTATATGATCATGGGAGTGGGCGTTGGTGCCTATGATGCCGCACTTTTTCATTTGTTTACGCACGCCTTTTTTAAAGCAGCGTTATTCTTGGCAGCCGGCTCAGTGATTTATTCATTACATGAGCTGGCCCATGAAAAAGGCTTACACTTTGACGCGCAAGACATGCGTAATATGGGGGAGATCAAAAAGGCTTTACCGGTCACTTTTTATACCTATTTCATGGCGGCCTGTGCCTTAGTGGGTGTACCTCTATTCTCTGGGTTTCTATCCAAAGATGCTTTGCTAGTAGCAACCATAAATTGGTCTAATGAGA
>JBCCSU010000056.1:0-20904 GCA_039199635.1 Bacteroidota bacterium
AATCCTGTCTAAAGAGGTAAGACTTGTAGATAATTTCAATCCTATTAGGGAGGATTTTTTAGGTAGCTAGTTGTGTACTTAAACCTTTAGTGGTCTTCTCTTTGTACATCAATTTGAAAGATCTTTACCTGTTTCGATATTCAAACCGATTTACCAGTAGCTTTCCTTTGGGCTTCCTCCCGTTTGAACTTCCATATAATCCAATAAAAGCCCCTGTATAGCGATATTTATTTAAGCTAAGCATGCGAAGATTTTCGGCGAAAAGAACCCACTCCCGACCGTTAAAATAGAAGATGGAAAACACCTCGTCTATGCTTTGTATTTTGACCTTTGTTTTTTCACTCTCAACTGGTGAATCCTTAATCATGACCAATTCTCCATCCCTGACTTCAATCAATTTCAATGACTGACCATCAAAATCAATCCGAACATGGTTTCGATTATCTGCGAACAGGGTTATCCCAGCATTTTCGTTCGTTTCTAATTGTTTGGGCAACAGTTCTACGATTGCTTCAAAGCTTGCACTTTCAATACGGCGACCAATGAATGAAGGTGATGACAGGCTCCTTAGGCCGGCTTTTTTCAAGTTGATTTCTAACATACCCTTGTTGACCTTAGCAAAGTCATTTTCGCTCCTCAGAAATGTCCAGGAGCGGTCAAGTACTGGTGAGTCAAACTCGTCAATGAACACATTCTTCCTATCGTAGAACTCCACCCCGGGAGGTAATGGATAAGTAAATTGAACTTTCCCATACCCCGGATTAACAACGGGATATTTCCCTTCCCAATTCACCGGCACAAGATAGGTTTCACGTCCCATAAAAGGCTTTTCATTCGTAGTGTAGCGCACTCCTAAGAAGACCATCCACCAGTCTCCTTCTGGTGTTTGTACTAAATCTGCATGGCCTAATTTCCGTAACATCACACTCTTTTGCATAAACCGGTGAGTCAGGATCGGATTGTAGGGGCAGGGTTCGTAAGGACCCATAACATTAGTACTAGAGGCAATGGTTACCGCATGATTATCGCCAGTTCCACCTTCCGCTACTATCAGATAATAAAGGCCATCTTTTTTGTAAAGATGTGGCCCCTCTGTACTTGTGGCTCCCTTTACATTACCGCTAGACAGGATACTTAATTCGCCCACCAATTGCATGGTATTTAGATCAAGCTCCTGAGTTACGATCTCTCTGTATTTTGGGTACGGTTCTTCACCCTGAGCCTTTCGATTAGCAGTAAAGTAGCAACGCCCATCTTCATCAAAAAATAAATCGGGATCAATCCCCCAGGGCCTACCATCTGTAATGACATAAGGATCGGACCACCTTGTCATAGCCGAATCTGCCACGAATAACAAGTTTTGGATCGTCTGGCTTATGTTGGTGAATACCAAATAGAACTTACCCTCATGGTAACGTATGGTAGGAGCATGAATACCTGCTGAAGCATTATAGCCCTCCATATCAAGTTGACTATTTCTTGTAACTACATGACCGATAAGTTCCCAATTGACTAAATCTTTGCTTCTATGAATAGGGACACCGGGAAAAAATTCAAAAGTAGAATTGGCTAGATAATAATAATCTCCTACTCTACAAATTGAAGGATCAGGGTGGAATCCGGGCAAAATGGGATTGGAATAGGTCTGGGCCTTAAGACCAATACTCACGCATAAAATGAATAATAATCCTGTAACTGTTCTCATGTTAACTACAGCGTTTTTTTAATAAGAACTACCCAATCCTTCTCGACCTCTTTGGGAGGGTTGGTTAATACATGCACCTTTCCTCCTTTAAGCTGCTTCGTTTTGGACTGATCTAATACCCCACTTTCCCGTGGATTGTACCACCATAAGTCATAGTTTCCTTTTGCCTCGGACAGATCAATCGAGCCTGATCCATGCCTTAAGAAAACGACATAAACCTCATTTTGCACAGCTAGGCAATAGTCACCATCCGCCACCAAACGATCCTGATTCTCTGTTTCCCAAAAGGGAATTTGGTTTTTTTGGAAAAAATCCAGCAGGTGCCTGCATTGGTCCCAAAATAAATCTCTCGACCGATAGTCTTCACACGTTAGATCCGAATGTACATGTTCATAACCAAAGTACCATTCGGTACCCCATGCACCTGCCATAAACGCACCCCACAATCCATTGATTCGCGCATTATCATGTTTGGGGTTTTCTACATCCGGGAGTAAAGCATGCTTGGCATTGCCAGGCTCATCTACAGCAACTGCCCATTGTTTACCCGCCTCTTTGGAGGCATTGATCCAGTGCAGCGCCTCTTCGTGTACCTCACTGAAATCCCCTTTATGCGTCTGCAAAGAAATTCCTGAAAACAGACTCTTATCTCCAAGTAATTCATCAAATAATTCACCATTGTGGATCACAATATGATGGTCATAGGGGTCGATAGCTCGGAGCATTTCAGCAGCTGCTCTGCGTTGTGGTACCTTCATAGGTAGACTTTTGTGGTTTCTTGCCCACTCCCCAATCTCCTCTCCTACGTTCCAATTAAGTGCCAGGTGATGTCCAAATCGGGCGATCATTTCACGATAGTAGAGTTGAGTATTGGTTCCTATTCCGCCATTATCTAATAGGCCCTGGTTTTCATTTTCCATTAGCTTAAAGTGAAGGAACATACCATTCTGCTCAGCATGCGCAAAGATGACCTCCCATTGATCTAGCTTACTGCAGTCGTACCGATCATAGGTATCATAATCAGTAAAAGGAAATACGTTCTGGTCATCCCCGAGAATATTCATAGTCAGAAATGAAAATGAATTCAGACCCTCGGAAGCAAGGTAATTGATGGCTCCAATCATGGCTTTTCCTTTGCCGTCCTGCCAATGTGGATCGCCCGCGTTCCAGTCACCTGCATGAGGTGACCATGTTTTTACCAAATGATCTTTGTGCCCGTCATCATGGAAAGTACCATCAAAGTCTGCGTAAGAAAGGAAGTTTTCCGGTGCATCTGGACCGGCTTTCAAAAAATAAGCTCCGGTCTCCGCGAATTTTAAATAGCGTTTTTCGACGTATTGAAGACGCCCTTTACTTCTTAAGTCTCTCCCGGCTTTATCAGTAGGTAAAATAGAAAAGGTACCCGTAATGCCATCCATATGTAGCGCAGACCGCGTGGGTCGCTCTTCATTTAGCAGTGCAGCATAGTTGCCTTTTCGGAAGGTAACCTTATAGGCCCACCTTCCAATTTCGTCTGGTGTAAAATGTACCCTCCACTTATTTCCTGAAGTAGCTGAAGTTTCACCCGCATTACCATCAGCCGCAAAATATCCAGGAACTAGGTAAGTTTTATCTGACGCTGCATGGGTGAATAAAACATCAAGGCGATAATGAAGGAACGGGTTCACTTCATCGTCTTCGGCTACTTCAGGCCCATCAAAAGTAAGCGTGACCTTGTGCCATTTTTTCATTTCTCCTTTTACGACCACATTAGATTGCGATATAGAAAATTCGGGACGAAAGTGAGACCACAAAACAGATTGATTAGCTACAGTTTCTCTCGCTTGGTGGTTAGTGGCTAAAAGTCCTTGTATGATAAATCCATCTTCGCTTTTGCTAGCCTCTGTATTAGTCGATAACTGACAAAATAAAACATAGTGAGGGATGAAAAATAGTAGGGGAAAGAAAGAATATATTACGAACCTAAGTAGAAGGCTTTTTGATTTCATCATGAACTGAGGGCTCGTTTTCAATTGATTCGATTAGTTACTCTTTGAGATATCTACTACTGTCACGATAATTAGCCTATTCTTTCAACACCACCATGTACGCCTGCACCTGACCCTCTTGAGATCGTTTATGGAAATATAAACGCTTGTCATCTCGCGAAAAAGAGGGGTTTACATGATTCCCCAATGTCCAGGTAGTACGACTATCCGTTGAAACCGTATCCTTCCAGAAAGAAGTTATTTCGCCTTTTTTAAACACTTTTAAAATGATTGGATTTTCCTTGTACCAGCTTTCAGAGGCAAATAGTTCACGGTTGTGAGAGGCGCCGAGATGATTCCCCGGTCCAGATAAAGTTTCTATGTAGTTTCTATCAAGATCCCACCTTCTGCCGCTCCTATCATTAGGCATTCCATCCTCTATTTGATTATCATGACCCATAAGGCTGGTATTATCATACCAAGCAAAATGCATGGGCTTAGGACCAAAAAACCGAATATCGGTTCCATCTATATTTTGGGATACCAAGTGCTTATATTGCTCATCTTTCGAGCCAATATCAATCCTAAATGCGATTTTTGATCCATCCGGACTATACTGCAAATGTAGAATCCTTCTATCTTCAAGTGCTCTCATCTCCGGGGAAGGAAATAACTCTTCAATCCGTGTGTAATCACTTGCATCTCCCAATTTGGATATTTTTTGGTTGGTCACATCATACTCGTAGATCGTATACAAACCGGTTGCCTGATCCACAGCAGCATACAGGAATTGCCCTTCAAAAGGCTTGTGACCTATAGTTCCGTATACCGGTTTGATCAGCTCCTCACCATCAATAGTAACAGCCCTTATCGAATCATCCTGATAGGCAAAAGATTTATTATCCAGCCATTGCAACCTGGCTCCATTGTGGACACCTTTCATTTTGATAGCTACCACCTTCCTGTGATTCGTTAGCTCTTGATCACAAATCCAGATCTCCCCCGTTACCTCCTCATATCGCTCTTTTTCAGGCATGGAAAGAAATTTTACATAGGCAATAAGATTCCCATCCGGACTCTCTGGTGAGGTATTATAGTAACTGAAAGAGGAATTATAACCCAATGGTCCAACTCGTACCACTTCGTTCAGACCAAATTCTATTAGCTCTTCTTTAGATTCATTTTGACAACTCTGTATGAGGAGTAAAGAGAAAATAGCTAAACCTGTAAACAGGTATTTTGAATAGTTAAAATGAAGGATAGTTTTCATCTACGCTTTAATCTCTACGGTTATTAATTCATTTGAAGGAACACTTAGCTTTAACCGCTGCCCCTTTTTTATGATTTTTAAAGGGGTTTCGCTGCCCTTTATTTTGACATAATAATCCCCCGGTTCGAGTTGCCATAACCTCATGTTTATATTCATCTCTTCATCTGAAAAGGCATAAATGGCCACCTTAATCTTCTCAAAACTACTCTCTTGAACCAGAGCGGTAAAACCCTCATCAGTATCTTCCCACGTTACGGCAAAATTTGGCGATAGGCACTCTTTGGAACCATTTCCGGTGAGCATAGTGATCAAGTGTTCATAACCTCGAATGTAAACCCTATCCGTATGGATGGCCTCCTGAGTTTTTAACGGTGTATTATATCTAGCATTTTCAAGAACAACTTCCAGTCCTTGCTCTAAATGATTCTCGTCACCCGAAAGACGATATCGAACATAGTGAGTACCATATTTCTGAAGCAGGGCGTCATATCTACGGTCACCTTCTAGAAACCGCCACTGTGCAGCCGCACTCCAAAAGCTGCCTTTATCCTTGAGTATAGCGGCTGCCCAAGCCTCTGATCCTACAGTAACGGTTTCTGTCGACTCCTCATACTTCTCGATCAAGGCAAGTGATTTCAGGAGTGGCTGCAAATACTTATCATCTTGGGTTTGGGTATAAGAATATAACAATTGATCTAAAATCATCGCTCCTGGAGTATCTTCCCATTCGAAATACTTCCAGAACATATTAGCCGTGTACCAATTCGTTTCATCTCCATTAAAAGCCTCATCCGGAAAGCGCACAGAAGCCGGAATAATTCCGACTGGCTTGCCTTTATCAGTACGCATGGCCGCGCTTAGCCATGCCTCGGACCATTCGTTCAACGCATTGATCACTTCTTTATCACCTGTTTTCCAGGCATAGTATCGTACGGCTTTTACTGCTCTTGAATTGTAGCCATGGTCCCGATTACGTGGTGGATCTTCGTCTACTTCAGTAGAACTGAACCAGGCAGATCGGAAAAAACGATGGCCCTTCTCTGATTTTCCTGTCCATAGATCTTTAAAATAATCTACAGAATACCGTAAACGATCCAGGTACTCAGGATCATCGCTGCAAACTGTCATCATTGGGGCCGTGTCGGCAATAAACTCAGAAGCATGTTCTACATCCAATGGTTTCTTTGAGTAACCTTTATATACCTTCCGGTTGCGCATCACCTCGTCCGCCAGCTTGGACCAACCCACAAAGGATAGAGAATCACCCGAAAGAAGTACGGGTGTCCACCATCGGAGTAACTCCACATCATCTCCAAGTTTGCCTCCAAATTCTCCATTTTCGGCTTGCTGTTCAAGTACCCACCAATGCGCTATGTTTCTCATCCTACAAAGCAATTCGCGCTGCATATTAGACCACTTTGGAGCATCAGGGTCTGCCAACAGATCATCACAAGGATCTGGAAGATCAATCCGCTTTCCGTTGTACATAGCGAGTAAGTCATCTTCAGGATAGAGCTCATATAGAGTGGCCAAATCATTACGTCCACGTTCTATTTCATTAGGGCCTCCTCGTTCCAGCCCCAGCCAATACAGAATACGACCTCTTAAAAAAAGTGAGCGTTCATATAAAGGACTGGAAGCCGCATCAGGATGATTAAGCATTCCATCTAAAATCATAACCGCCTGATGTAGTTGACCCCAGATACTCAATCCTGTAGTTGCTATATACTTTTCCCAACCCCGCTTCATAAAATGATCTTCCGCCTTGCGCAACAAATTAATCTGTTGCAACCAATACGCATAAAAAGGGTCTTTTTCATTACTTCTGTTGAGCTCTTGGAGTTGGTCGTAAATGGATTCCAAAGATCCTTCTTCCTGGTACCTGCCTAGCCTTTTGATTTCGGTAAGTAGGCTTTCTTGTTGGTCATTTTTTGGAGATACGTCCGGAATTACAGTTAAGCCTAGTAGTCGTACTTTATTTTCAGTTCCTATAAGCGATAGGTTCAGCTTATCGGAAACATCAAATAGACCTTGATAAATCCGATAATTAGGTTGTAACTCTTTTCTAGGCTCAGCTGGTGGCTGAAAAGGATGCCATTTCATGTCAACTGAAGCTTCATTGATCTTCAGTTTCATTGTGGAGGAATCTTCATAGCCCGCATCAGTATACAGTGTAACCCACCACTTCGCTTTAGGTAGATCTAATCTGAATTCCAGATCTTGGGCCTCGACTCCGTCGATATTAAAAGCATCTCTTGATCGATTAAACGCCTCATTAACAAAAGGTTCACCTCCGCTGTTGACCCATCCAAAACCTGTTTCTGAAGAATAGTTCATTTCGGAAGTCAGGCGAGTTGACCCGTCTACAAGCTCCGATTCTCTCGAACCGTAATCAAAATAGTACGACGGTAAATCTGACTGTTCGGAACAACCCCAAACAGTTAGCAAAAAGCAGAAAATGATAATATATCGCATGCGTATGTACTCTTGAATTATCAAGGTGCTACTGGCCTTGCAGCATCTTGTAAACTTCCGATCCCGCTGTTAACACGGCACCCAAGCCACGAGGATCATGATCGAATGTTTTTCGGCTATCGTAAAATTCCACAGATGTACCTATCCCTGTTCCTCTACAGATCTTACTCACTGTGCCGTCATCACCAATTTTATTTGACACGGCATTCCATCCGGATAAGGCATTTTTCCTAAAACTGTCATCAAGCCAGCCATTGTTGAGGCCACGAGCCATGGAGAGCGTGTACATAGCGGTGCAAGAGGTCTCCTCATAGGTAGAGGGATCATTAAGGATCTGGTGCCAAATCCCGTTCTCTTCCTGGTAGTTCACTAAAGCCGCCAGATGGTTTCGATATATTTTCATGATCTTTTTATAGGCTTTATGTTTTTTAGGCATAAGCATCAGCACCTCGCTCATGGCCCAGGTCACCCAACCATTAGCACGTCCCCACTGAAAAGGTGCAGGTTCAGCACGATCAGCGTAATAACCATGAAAATACAAACCCGTTTCAGGGTTCATTAGGTATTTATTGAATTGAATAACTTGATGAGCTACATCGTCAAAAAGCTCATGATTCCCGGTTGCCAATGCCATTCTGCACAGAAAAGGGGTAGACATAAATAGGTCATCTCCCCAAATGGTATTGTTTTCAGGTTCACTCCTACAAAGTGTGTTGTCGGGAAGCCTATCCTGGCGTTTCGAGACGTGCTCAAGTACATCCTTTAGTATGTCATCGTACTGATTTGTCTCGTAAGTCCTCTTTAACTCTACGAAAGGTAAAGCTGGGCCACCAGAATCGTCCAACATAGTAAGGCGAAATAGCCGATACTGAGCCGCTCGAAGTGCAGGAATATTTTCAAATTGCCACCGGTCCTTCTCCATATTTTCCTTTACATGTTCTGTAAAACGGTTAACAAACTCGAAGTATTTCGCTTCATCCGTTACCGCAAACAGATTCAGCATGCCCAACATAGTACCACCATTGGCATAGTGCCACTCTGCGTAGGGATGTCGCTGAAAAGAAGCCTTTTCAGGCACAACCAACTGTCTGGCTATGGGAATAGCAGGAACGCGCCAGGCTTTTCCTAAAGAAGTGTAGTTCAAATTATTAGCTCTAGCACCAAGCTGTACTAACTCTTGTTTGGAAGTACCAGAATAAGGCCCGCTGATCAGCCAATCACTTGCAAAGGGTTTGGCTACAAGTTTTTGGAAATTCACATGCGTGTCACGTTCATCTAACTCATTCAATGGCAACATGAGAACATTAACCTCTCCACCCTTACAAAGTACCACAACGTCATTCAGGCCTTTTTTAAGGCTTACTTTGATGGATTCCTGAGACCGAAAGCGGTTGTAGTTGTACTCTAGTAACTCAATGGCATCACTAGCTCCGGAAAATACCTCTTGCCCGTTGATGACAACAGTAATGTTGCCCTTGAACGCCAATCCCATCGTTACATCACCCCCTGCGTCCGTTTTAAGGGCTGCCTTAGCGATGGTCATCGTATTCGCAGGGGCAACGGTTCGAAATTGCGACCACAAATTATTAGTAAGTGGCTCATTTCGGTATTCAAAGGAAGTTTCACGAATGATTTTATCAGCGACCTTACGCGTTGTCCGCAAGACATCTTCCGCATTCTGAGCGTTGATAAATGATGATAATAGAAGCGAAAATGATATTAAAAAGACTTTTAACCTGTAGGAGGATGTATTATTCATTAGGACAGAACGTAACTATTTTATTAGAGACGATAGATTAGGCTATTGTCCACTACTTTAAATATTTTCTTAGATTCAGTCCTCATTGGCGTCCATAATTTCATCTGAAAGCTTTGGCCCCAGTGTAACTCTTAATCATAAAGTGTTTGAGTTAAAAACTATTGGCTATGACAAAGAAGTTATCAAGTCGCAGAAATTTCCTTAAAAGTTCAGCTGTTGCAGGTGCGACCTATACGTTCTTCGCTTCAGGTTGTGAAACTTCTTCAAATGCCACCTCCCCAATCAAACCCGACCACTATGATCAACTTGATTTGGCCGCTAAACGGTCCATTATTGACAGGTCCATGTTTTCCGACCCTTTGATCATGGAAACTATTGAGCTGCTTCGTTATGAGGACAATTTCATTTGCCGGGTTCGAACTACTGACGGAGCTGAAGGTATCTCCGTCAGTAATAATATGCAGATGGTTTCTTTGTATCCTATTTTCATCAATAGGATACAGCCCTTTTTCGAGGGTAAGGATGCACGCCATATCGAACAGCTTCTGGACGAAGTATATGTCTACAAGAGTAACTACAAATTACAAAGCCTGGCGATATGGGTGCCACTGGCTACTTTAGAATTTGCGATCCTGGATCTATTGGGCAAAGTAGCGGACCAATCCATTGGAGAAGTACTGGGTGGAGTACATCATCCTGAAATTGCCGTATATCGCGCTAATAACTTCAGAGGTGAGAGCGCAGAAGAAAGTATTGAAAAAATCATCAAGAACGTTGAAAGTAGTGAAGCTAAAGCCGTTAAATTCAAGTTAGGGGGTAGAATGAGTGCTCCAGAGAAACCAAATGGGCGCTCAGAGAAACTGATCCCTATGGTGCGAGAGGCTTTTGGTTCAGACATGGTCATCTATGCCGACAGCAATGGAAGTTACAATACGGAGGAGGCTATTCGCATCGGTAAGATCTGTGAAGAACACAAATTTGATCTCTATGAAGAGCCCGTGCCGTTCGACTGGTACGAAGAAACACTTCAAGTAAACCAAGGCTTGACCATCCCTATTGCCGGAGGAGAGCAGGAACCCAGTATGCATAATTTCAGTTGGTTAATCGCCAATGATGCGCTGGACGTTGTCCAGCCTGATATATTCTATTTTGGAGGTATGATCCGCTCTATGCGGGTGGCGCGTATGGCCGAAGCAAAGGGAAAGGTATGCGTGCCCCACATTTCGGGGAGTGGTTTAGGGTATTTGTATATGGCGCATTTTGTCTCCGCAGTACCCAATGCCGGCCCTTACCACGAGTTTAAAGGTTTGAATGACAGTATTCCATTCGAATGTGCCACTTCCGATCTCACCAGCAAAAACGGAAAAGTAAAGGTTCCCACAGGTCCAGGCGCGGGGATTACCATTGATTCCGATTTTTTGGATAAACACAGGGTATTAACTGTTTAAACTTACCAAAGCAATCTGCTATGATTGAATGTAACCACAAGTCACTTTTAAGTGCCCTGTACAGACTACTTCACTTTGATTATCTAAACTCGCAGATGGATAACGTAAGGTTCCAAATCCTGCAAATCGTCTATACTTAAGAAGTATAACCATTTCCGTACCTGAATAAGTTTAAAAAGAAAAAAGATCACATGAACAAAATCGGCACTTGCAGGTATTTTTTTATTGGCTTAGCAATGCTTCTTTGTATTGGCTGCACAGCTCCTCCCGATGAAGATCAAAAACAAGATCCTGCTCCACCTAATATCCTGCTCATCCTTGCCGATGACTTGGGCTGGTCCGACCTCGGCTGCTACGGTAGTGAAATCGCCACTCCCAACTTGGATCAGTTGGCTTATGATGGGGTACGCTTCACCCAGTTTTACAACACGGCTAAATGCTTTCCTTCCAGAGCTGCTCTTCTCACCGGTCAATACGCGCAGCAAGTAGGAGCCGGAAAGAGCTACAAAGAACCCTGGTTAACCAAAAAAACCATCGGCTCGGCCTTGGAAGCGGTAGGTTATACCACTTTTTGGAGCGGTAAGCATCACGGTCCAGACCACCCGGTGGACGATCTTGGTTTTGGCGGCTATTACGGGTTGTGGAGTGGGGCCAGCAATCATTTTAATCCGGGAAAGCAGCGACCGGGGGAACCTGTACCGGCACAAAAAAGGGAACGGAAGTGGATCATAGATGGAAAAGTGCATCAGCCCTATACCCCTGAGAATGCCAACTTCTACACCACAGATGTATTTACAGATGCTGCATTAGATTGGTTGAGAGATCGTCAAGATAAAGAGCAACCCTTTTTTCTCTACCTCGCGTACACCGCACCGCATGACCCTTTAATGGCGTGGCCTGAGGATATCGCCAAATATGAACATAGTTATGAAGAGGGCTATGAGATCATCCAGCAAAGAAGATTTGAAAAGCAAAAGGAATTAGGTCTTTTTGATAAGGACCTACCAATTTCCACACCCACACATATTCCATGGAATGACCTTAGTAACGAGCAGAAAGCGGAGGAAGCAAAGAAGATGGCTGTGTATGCCGCCATGATCGATCGACTGGATCAAAACATTGGAAGAGTCATAGCTCATCTCAAATCCAATGGAGATTTTGAAAATACGCTGATCCTGTTTGTATCTGACAATGGAGCTTCGGCCGAAGTCATAGAAATAGAAGGAACTGGCGAAATAGGAACCATGAGCCAATGGACTTCGTTGGGTGAAAACTGGGCGAACGTAAGCAATACCCCATACCGCTATTATAAG
The DNA here is from genome assembly GCA_039199635.1 of Bacteroidota bacterium. GTDB lineage: Bacteria > Bacteroidota > Bacteroidia > Cytophagales > Cyclobacteriaceae > Fulvivirga. The sequence continues at coordinate 11,938 of JBCCSU010000056.1, forward strand.
AACTTCAGCTATGAAGGCGGGATAAATACTCCGGCTATCGTTCACTGGCCAGCAGTAATTCCCAAAGGAAATATTGAAACAACCAAGGCAGGACATTTTATTGATATACTACCAAGCCTAATGAATATCGCTATCCCGGAGACGGATAGGAAGCAAACAGCAATGGAAGTAGAGGGCACAAACAAGCTCTTTTCTGCAGAGGATATGGGCAAACGCCAATTATTTTGGGAGTGGCAAGATGGCAAGGCCGTGCGCGATGGCCAATGGAAGATGGTGGCCGAAGGAGAAGGCCCCTGGGAGCTTTATGATCTAGAAGCCGATCCTTTTGAAACATTAAACAAGGCTCAGGATCATCCTGAGATTATAGATCAACTAGAGAACGACTTTCAAACCTGGAAAGACAGGGTTAACCTTGATCCAAAGGAATAAAGACATTCAAAATAATACTCCACAGCCAAATGAAAAGACATGACAATATCGATCGTTTTTGGATATAAAATTCGATCAAACATAATTACCGGTAACAAATAACGAAGCGCCTCCATAAGTGCAATTTGTTGGCCTAATTTGTATAAGACCCAAACCTATTCTTAACTAAATAATTCTTTTGTAATAATGAAAACAACCATCCTATCCCTCTTGATAATAGCTGTACTAGCAAGCTGCACCTCAACTTCTGAGAAAGCCGAAAGTGAGACATCTTCGGAACCATCGGCAACTGTCGCAAAAACACCTGAATTCAGCTTGGTTCCCGTTTGGAGTACAGACAGTATTTTGTTAACCCCCGAATCTGCCATTTATGATGAGGCCAGAAACGTCATCTATGTGTCTAACATCAATCAAGATCCCTGGGAAATGGACGGCAATGGGTTTATTTCTAAGGTCAACGTGGAAGGTAAAGTAACTGAGCTAAACTGGGTAACCAACTTAAATGCACCCAAGGGTATGGGCCTTATCGAGAATTCACTTTACGTCACGGACAATGATGCAGTGGTACAGATAGATGTATTGACCGGTGAGATTAAATCTCGAGTTACGTGTTCGGATGTCGATGCTAAGCTTAATGACATTACGGTTGGAAAAGATAATCGGATTTATGTATCCGGTTCGGAATCAAGTAAAGTTTATATGCTACAAGCTGACTCTTTGATTGTATTCTCAGAAGGAGAATATGAGCGACCCAACGGACTGCTTGCTGAAGAAGATCGACTGCTTATCCTTTCTTTCAATGGTGCCGCTATGTCTGCCATTAATTTTGAGAGCAATGAGTTCATCAGATTGGCCAACGGCCTTGGAAAGGCAGACGGTATCATAAAGCTGTCCGACAAAGATGGGTATATCACTTCCAGTTGGTCTGGTCAGGTGTTTCACATTTCTTCCGACTACACCTTAACCAAACTACTCGATACAGAAGATGAAGCAATTGGAGCCGCGGATATTGAATACATCGCCAAGGAAAAGCTATTGCTCGTACCTACCTTTTATGACAATCGCTTGATGGCCTATCGGGTGGAAGTGAAATAGAAACTTCATTCGATTGGTAAAAATTAGGACTTACCTAAATTCATTAAGGCAGGGCCATTTGAGAGAAAATTGATACGATAAAATCCGTATCTTCAAGTAGAAGATTGGTTATTTAAAGCTATTATATCATAAGGAGTAGGGTGCATTAAAAAATCGCCTCTCGTAAGATTTGAGTAGCTCAGAAGAAAAAAGTGCAGCTTAAATTTTCATGTAAATTACAATCCCTTCGGATTGCTGATGGCAAGAGGCTACCAAAGGATAACAGCTAAGGAGAATCGATTCTTATTGACAGGTTGACAGGCAATGAAAAGCTCCCCGAATGGGGTGTAGGTATGTACGACTTTAATGCGCGAATGTACGATGCCGGTATTGGTAGGTTTATGGCCATAGACCCAAAAGCGGATGATGAACAAGAGTCCTGGAACCCATATCATTACACTTATAATAATCCGACAAGGTATACCGATCCCACGGGTCTTAAAACAAAGGGGGAATGCGATGGTGATGAAGATTGCATAGAAGATGTAGAACAAGAAGAAGAACGCAGAGCTGACATGTATGCGAGCAATAATGATAAAGAAGGTAAGATGTGGAGTGATTATTACAAATCATTGGCTGACGAGAAATGGGCAGCACGTACGGGCGTTGATTTCTCAGCATTGGAGGTACCGGATGATCAATCTTCAGGGGGAGTTGATTTAAGTAATACCAATCAAAAAGACCTATTTAATGCTATAACCCAAGGTATGTATAAAGGACATCGTGATGGAAAAACAATGTCAGAAGTATTTGATTTTTCAAATGTTGAAGTAAGTGCATATTTTCAATGGCGCAAAACACTTTCATTTAAAGACGCGGATGGAAAAATTATTATAATCGATGTTTTATTAACAAAATCATTAAGGAATTCTAACACGCAACTTCCCATAAATCACAAGGCTCCGTATAACGCCAAGGGAACAGAAAGCCCAAGGGGTTATGTAACTAAAGATAGAAATAGAAAGCTAATTACATATCTGTTTTTATACAAATTCAAAACAGACGATGGTGGGACAGGAAAGTCTAGTGATAGCACAATTCAGTTTTCATAAAACGAACGCTCAACAATACCCAAATTTCATAAGCTTTATGAATACCGGTAAAACAATATTTAATAAAATGAAAAATAATCTCGTCTATTTAATAGTCTTACTAACTATCGGTTGTACTAAAAACAAGTCGTTCAATATAGAAGGTAACTGGTACTATGTCGACCAACTGGACAGTTCTTATAACGAATTGTACTTTGAAAATGATCTATTCGTGTTTAATCTCGAACCTAACGGAATAGGAAATATTTATGAATATAGAATTATTGGCGATAGTATTTTATACGGTGAATGCTGTAGGAATTCTGAAATGCACATGGAGTTTTTATATAAGATTTTATCTATGGATAGTGTGATTAATCTTTTTAGTAGTAGGAATGATTCTATCACTTTATACCCGTTAAAGCAACAGAGGTCGATATATGACTATTTGCAAATTATTGATAGGTCAGCGTACATTTTGGATTCCACTAGAAAGGTAAATGGTGAGCAAGTTCTGAAAAAGTTAGGGTTTTACAAAGAGCGAGTATTTAATGAAAACGACAATCAGATTGATTCAGTTGTATTAATAACTCCAGAGGAACAGCCATACTAGCATCGATTATAAGCTCCCCAAAAACTAGACGATAAATCTCTCCTACCGGTATTTAGATTAAAGTTTTAACCCGCTCTTAAGCATTATCTCCGGCTGATGACAATGAAATGCAAATAACTTACCCATTAAGGGTATTCAGCAATTGTCGTATTTAATGATTCCAATGAAATAAATAACTTCTCAAATACCGGAGTTGCGTTATTCTTGAAATAGGCATTCTCATTCAAGGAGGAATGAAGAATCAAGTTTTCAGGACTTCCAAAACCTTTAATGGTTACCGTATTCATATTGTTACCTTCAAATGCTACCTGGTATGAAGCTACTGATCCGCTAGCGGAAAAAGTATCGTTAAATTCTCTTGGAGTTACACTTTGAACACTATTGAAGAAGGTTTGAACGGCAGTGGAATCCACTACACCTTCATTTACGATCCACGTATCGCCTATTTTATTCAGTGTAAAACTGCTATCAGCAGGATATTGAAACCTAACAGACGTAAGATCATCAGTATTAAATTTGAGAAAAGTTTTATCTCTCAGGTTAGAGAACGACTGATTGAATGTAGAAGATAAAAATCCTTCAACCGAATATACCTCTTCTTCTTCTGCCAGGCGGACAAACGTAGACATTGATCTCGTATTCTGTTGAAAATTAAACTTACCCACAATGAAATCAGCCACGGACTCGTCACCGTTATATACTTTAACTCGTGAGCCTAAAGAATCATTGACTTCATATTGAGCCCACTTTTTCTCTGACTTGGCTACCAAACGTTTAGGTGTTATTTTTACTACAGAAGATAACATACCGCGAACGACCCCTATATCTGCCTCATCTTTCACCGTGGCATCAGAAACCTCCCAGGTAGATCCTGTTTTGGTGATATCAAAAGAATCGCCATTACTTTCTCTGGGGGTTAAGGTTATTCTAGTAATCTGTGTAGTATCTACCTCTACCAGGGTCTCTTTGAAATTACGTGACTCGTTGGATGAGAAAAAATAATTCCACAAGAATACAAGCAGTAGGATTCCAAAAACTAAGAGCAGTATTCTATTTCTATTCATAGCTTACCTCCATTCTCTTTATTCTTTGTACTCTTCTTATTTGAGCCCTGACCACTCCATAAATAATGGCCAATAATATGGGCAAGGCAAAGTTCAACCATTTTAAAGAAGCCTTTGTACCATCTTCCAGCTGATCTAATGGCCTGGAAGATACTCCTTTAGTTCTAAGCTCAATGAGCCCAGTATCATCGGAAAGCCAGTCTATACTATTGACCAGTAAACTAACATTATCCGGCTGCACGGCTTGAGGCTGTCCACCATCTCTTGAATTAATGGCAAAATCCCCGTCCCCGATGATCACCATTTTTGAGGGTACCCCGATGAAATTACCCTCAATAGCAGCTGCCACTACTTGGTTTGACAATGGAAAATCGGCTTCTGTCCACTGCTGCTGGATATTAAAGTAAGTGGGTGCATTAGCTGAACCCGACTGCTCAGATGAATAAGCTAAAGGTATGTAATTGGTAGTGGTGTCACCAGAGAATACCAACGGACTGGCAAATGGTAAAACTACCGCTTCCAAACCCTTCGTAATCGGATGATCTTCAAAAGTATTTATGATAGGTAAAAATGGAAATTGTACCTGAGATTGAATCCGAAAGGGACCTTGCTGCTGTTGAACGGTAACTGAGGCACTGCTGGCATCGGTCACAAATTTGTTTTCCACCGTTACTCCCTTACGCTTCAACCAATCCGCCAGCCCGGTATAAATCGTTTGGCCCAATGAACTTTGCAGATCACCCTTTACCTTATTTAAAGCCACTAAAAGTTTACCTCCTCTGCCGAGGAAAGCATCTAGCTGATTAAAATGAGAAGGTGAAATAGTATCCTTTGGAGCTACCAGCGCTAAGGTCTGAATCCTATCTGAAATAGCGGTGCTGTCGGTCAGTGTAACATTCTCAAAATTATAAAGAACGGATAACGCTTGCTGTACCTGCTGCATGTCGAAAATAGAGGGTTCCCCATGACCCTGGATCAGACCCACGGTAGGTTTGTCTACCACCGCCAATTTTTTAATACTTGTGGTAAGGGCGTATTCCATAGCTTCACCCGGTTGCATAAAAGGTATTACATCTTGCTGCTCACCCATTTGAATAACGGCACCCATAAAAGCCTTTTGCTGTTTCACCTGATCCTTCTCACGTACATTGATCATGACGGGACTTACTCCTGCCTGGGCCGCCTCCTGTTCTGCCTCAGGAGTTTCATTAGGATTTACAAATTCATAAACCAAGTTGCCACCAGAAAGGCTGGAGTATTCAATCAACAGGTCTTTGAAATCCTGTCGGGTCTGTGCGATGTTAGGGGGAAGATTCTCGGAAAAATAAGCTTTAACCGTAACCGGTTCTAACAGCTCTTGAACAATATCTTCCGTAGCTTGGCTTAGGGTAAAACGATTATTCTCTGTTAGATCAATTCGAACGAAATAGTCGTTTGAGATAAAATTGATCAATAAGAGAATACCTATGATCAATACCACAGAAGTGTAAAATGATTTTTTTGTTCTCATGACCTTAGTTAGTTAAATTCCTTTTAGCCAAGCTGGTCTGGGCCAGCAATAACCCTATTATTACAATACTCAGAAAGTAAACCACATCTTTCGTATCTATAACTCCTCTGGATAGTGATTCAAAGTGAACGGAAAGACTTAAGGTATGAAAAAGCTGACCAAGAAACCCAGTCATGCTGGAAGCTAATACATTAAAGATGATATGAAAAAAGAGCCCAATAAATAAGGCCAAAAGAAACGCCACAATTTGATTATTTGTGATGCTACTTGTGAAAAGACCAATGCTAATGTAGGCGGCACTCATTAATAAAAGGCCCAGATAGCCGCACCATATGGCACCGTGATCAACTGATCCTATGTTGGCCAAAGTGATATAATACGGCAGTGTGAAAAACACTGCTATTGCTACCAAAAGAAAGCAAGCCAAAAATTTACCCAACACCACATCTCTATCCGTTACGGCTTTAGTCAGCAGCAGTTCTATGGTACCTGTCTTCTTTTCCTCAGCTAACATACGCATGGTTATGGCTGGAATGAAGAAAAACAATGTCCAGAAGGCGATATCAAAAAAACTATTTAGGCTGGCTTGACCAACCAAAAATACATCCGCTCCATAGAGCCAGGTAAAAAAGCCGCTGAATCCTAAAAACAATACCAGCATTATGTATGCAATCAATGAATCAAAGAACGATTGCAATTCTCTCTTCGCAATTATCCATACAGATTTCATATATCTATAATTCGGTTTGATTAAAATTAAATCCTTAAGTGGTCAGATCTCTGAAAATATCTTCCAGCTTAGTTTCTGACGGGGTGAGCTCCGTAATGATCCATTTATGCTGAACGCAGCAGTTAAAAAGATCGCGTTTAGCACTCATATCCGGTTTACTCTGAACTTCAAAACGATTATCCCCTAACTCATCAACTGCAGCTACAGTCGCTAACTCAATAAAAGCTTGTTTGATATCCTCAGCCTCACCATCTTCTACACTTATTACTATAAGTTCCTGCCCTTGAGCTTGCTTACGTAAGGTATCAGCAGTACCATCAGCTACTATTTTTCCCTTATTGATAATGAGAATCCTATCACACGTAGCTTCTACTTCAGGCAGAATATGTGTACTAAGTATAACGGTTTTAGCTTTCCCTATTTCTTTGATCAGTTTCCTGATTTCTACAATCTGGTTAGGATCAAGGCCCGTAGTGGGTTCATCCAAAATTAAGATCTCAGGATCGTGGATCATCGCCTGGGCCAGACCTACGCGCTGCCGGTAGCCTTTGGATAACTCGCCAATCTTTTTATGCTTTTCAGCATCTAACCCACACAATTTCACCATCTCCTGGGTTCTTGCCGAAACTAAATGGCTGGACACTCCCTGTAAAGCAGCTGAAAACACCAGGTAATCAATGACCGGCATATCAAGGTATAACGGATTGTGTTCAGGTAAATACCCAATGTGCTTTCTTAGCATATCTCCTTCTGTTTTTATAGACTTACCACCAAGTGTAACGTCACCTTCATCCACGGCTATGTAGTTGGTGATCATTTTCATGGTAGTCGTTTTACCCGCGCCATTCGGACCTAAAAATCCTAAAATTTCGCCAGTGCTAACTTCAAAAGATATGTTATCTACAGCTTTCTGCGGGCCGTAGGTCTTTGTCAAACTTTCTATTTTAACATCCATAAAAGAGAAATCTAACGATCAAAATTTGGCGTAATTATAAGAACTGAAGCCTTTTTTGAAAAACCCTCCATAGAAAAAATGAGATGAAGTCTATCTGAATTCAGAAATAATACTCTCTACTTCGGTTTTAGAATAATCCAGCCTGGACCCTACTAAATGAATGAGTTCGAACTCGGCTTTTGCCAGGTCACCATCAGCCAGGGCCAGTTGTATCATATCCGAAAGCTGCTTCTTTTTATCTTGTTTATTTTGAGGGATAATGTAAGTGTACTCACCACCATGGTCTAACATTACATTCAAACGATCCAGAGGTATCCCAATTTCATAGGCAATCTTAGAAAGCGCAATTCGTTCTACATCTTCAATTTTCCCATCTGCGGTAGCTAAAGATACCAGGTTTCGAAAATGTTCAAGTTTTACGGAGTCTATCATAATTTAGTTTTGAATACCAACGAGCAAGATAGTATTTTTTACGATTCTTGCAATGAATTCACTATCCGATCCATGCGCTTATGAGGAGTCAAAAAAATGTGTCGCTGAAGTCATATAATACCTTCGGACTTGATGTTAAAGCTGCCACGTTTTACGAAGTATGCTCTATTACCCAACTACAGGAAGCACTTTACGAAACTGAAGCTAAAAAGCAGGAGTTTATCATTTTTGGCGGAGGGAGTAACATGTTATTAACACGGGATATTTCCGGTGCGGTGATCAAAAATTCGATTAATGGTATTGAAATAGTAAGTGAAAATGCCAGTGATTTAAAGGTCAAATTCGGAGCAGGAGAAAATTGGCATAGCTCGGTACTTTATACGTTACGTCATAACTGGGGTGGCTTGGAAAATTTATCACTGATACCCGGTACCATGGGTGCTGCCCCCATGCAGAATATAGGTGCTTATGGAGTAGAGATCTGTGATGTATTTGAGGAACTCACCGCGCTGAACATCCAATCCAAGAAGCTCGAAACCTTTTCTAAAAGTGACTGTAACTTTGGTTACCGGGAAAGTGTATTTAAAAATATTCGAAAAGGTGAGTACATTATCGTAGATGTGACACTCGGACTTACAAAGCACAACCACAGCATTAACTCTTCCTATGGTGCCATCGAAGAAGTGTTGGATCAAAAAGGCATTGTTTCTCCAGGCATTCAAGACATTAGCCAGGCCGTTATTGAGATCAGGCAGAGTAAGCTTCCCGATCCACAGGAAATAGGGAATGCAGGAAGTTTTTTCAAAAATCCAAGTATTGATAAAATTGATTTTGAGGGTTTAAAGGCAGAATTCACAAGTATTCCTGGCTATCAACTGGCCAACAACCAGGTAAAAGTGCCAGCAGCGTGGTTAATAGAACAATGTGGCTGGAAAGGAATACAGAGAGGTAAGATAGGGGTTCACAAAAAACAAGCACTGGTTCTGGTGAACTACGGTGGGGGAAATGGAAAGGATTTAAAAAAACTAGCCTTTGATATACAAGAATCGGTGATAGAAAAATTCAAAAT